>CAZLYG010000224.1:0-8458 GCA_964563075.1 uncultured Steroidobacteraceae bacterium
GGTGAAGGTGAAAATCAGCGAGGCCACCATCGCGATCAGCATCCGCAGCGCCGTACGTGCCGCGTACCCGATGAGGCTGACGGGGTCGAGGGAGATGGGCGTCGCCTCGAGTTTCGCCAGGGATGTCGTCAACCCGTGGGCGGCTTCCGCGAAGTAGATGAAGAAGGCGAGCACCAGCAGAAAGGCCAGCACGTCCCAGCGACTCGGGACAAACCGGGTGCGCAGAATCGAAATGGGTAAACGGTCCAGAAGCATCCGGCGAAGTGTGCCCGAACGTGACGGGGATTGGCACCCGCCAACGATGACACTTCGCTGCGCGCAGCTGCTGTCTCCGGGGCGGCCGCCACCGCCGGCGCTGCGACGCCCACAGCCACTACAGGAGTCGCAGACCCGGCGGCGGCGGACCATTCCGCAAGACTCAACATCCGGGCGGTCTGGGCCGACCCAAGGGATGTACGCGGCGTGCCGCATCGAATGCGGGCGGAGTATAAGGAGGGACGGCTTTCGCAAGCCTTTCGCGCGACAACCGGTAACTACCGCGTAAACGGCGATTCATTACAATCGCGTGACCGCTACTATTTTTTGCGAGCCTGCCATGCGCCTGTTGATCGTTGAGGACGATGCGGAGCTCAGTGAAGCGTTGACGGCATTGCTGCGGCAATCGGGCTACGAGGTCGACGCCCATACCGATGGCCGGCAGGCACTGAACGCGTTGCTGACGAGTGACTACGACCTGGCCATCGTCGATCTGATGCTGCCGGGGATGAGCGGACTGGCACTCGTGCGCAGTCTGCGCCGCCAGAGTCGCGGATTGCCGATACTCGTCATCACTGCGCGCGACTCGCTGGAGGATCGCGTCGGCGGCCTGGACGCCGGTGCCGATGACTATCTGGTCAAACCCTTCGACATGCCCGAGCTCGAAGCGAGAGTGCGTGCCCTGCTGCGGCGGCAGCGCGCGGACCGCGATTCGGAGATACATGTCGGCTCGCTGATCATGGTTCCCGGGCAGCCGCGGGTGTCACTGGGCGGGGCGAACGTGGATCTTCCCGCCAGCGAGCTGGCTCTGCTGGAGACATTGGCGACGAGAGTCGGACGGGTCGTCAGCAAGCAGACGATTGCAGAGCGGCTCACGCGCGGTGGCAATCCACCTTCCGACACGGCAATCGAAGTATGCGTGCACCGCTTGCGGCGACGGCTCGGACCGTTCGGCCTGAAAGTACGGACCCTACGCGGCTTCGGCTACCTGCTGGAAGCCGGAGCCGATGCCTGAGAGGAGCCTACGCACCGGGCTGCTGCTGCGGCTCGGCATCCTGCTCGTGGCCATGCTCGCGTTGGATGCGTTTGCCTGCTATTTCACCGCGCTGCACTTCGCCAACCTCGTGTACGACCGTTGGCTCATCGACTCCACCCGTTCGCTCGCACAAGCGGTGCGGACGGACAACGGGCACATCCGCTTCGATCTGCCCCGCGTGGCGCAGGAGGTCTTTCAATTCGACGAAGTCGACAAGACTTACTTCCAGGTGTCATCGCAGGAGCAGGGATTCATCGCCGGAGAGCGTTCGCTCCCGAACTCACCGCCCGCCTCGCTCGGCGGGATCCGGCTCGCGTACGCGTTGGTCGACGGCGCGCGCGTGCGCCTCGTTGCGACCCGTATCGCGCCCCCTTCAACGACTGATACGGTGACTGTCGAGGTCGCGGAGACACTCCTCAAGCGCTCCACGCTGGCGCGCGAAATTCTCCTGGGGATGGCGGCACCGCAGATCACGCTGCTGGCGCTTGCATTGCTGTTAGCGTGGCAGGGTGTGTCGCGCGGCCTGAAACCTCTGACAGACCTCGCCCGAGAGATCGAGGAGCGCGGACAGAGCAATCTTTCGCCCGTGCTGCACCGGGGCTGGCACCGGGAGACGCGCGTTCTCGCGACACGTATCAATGAGCTGCTGGCGCGGTTGGATACCACGCTTCAGGCGCAGCAAAGGTTCGTTGCCGATGCGGCCCACCAGCTCCGAACACCGCTGGCGGCGATTCTCCTGCATGCCGAGCGTGCCGTGCGGGCACCCGATGCCCCGACGGAAAAAGAAGCACTGCGTGGACTGCATCGCTCAGTCGAGCGAGCTGCACGCTTGAGCCAGCAGCTGCTCTCCCTGGCGCGAACGGACCCCGAAGCCACCGTGGCATTCGAGCCTAAACCGGTGGATCTCAGCGCCCTCGCACGGCGAGTCGGGGAGGAGTGGATTCCACGTGCGCTGGAGCGCGACATCGACTTCGGCCTGCTCGTTCCTGAAGATCGTGTGTTGGTTTCCGGCGACGAGCGGCTTCTGGCGGAGATGCTGTCGAACCTCATCGACAACGCGCTGCGTTACGGCAACGACGGCGGTCACGTGACCGTGATCGTCGAAGGCGGTCCCCCTCCACGCATTTCCGTGCAGGACGACGGCCCCGGAATCCCGCCCGCGGAGCGCGAACGGATCTTCGAGCGCTTCTACCGCATGCCCGATTCCGTCGGCGAAGGTTGCGGACTGGGGCTGGCGATCGTGCAGGAGGTCGCGCGACTGCATCACTCGAGAGTGGAGATCGCCGCGGGTCTGGACGATCGCGGTAGCCGCTTTACGGTGTGCTTCGAGGCTCGTCAGGCCTGACGGGTCGCTGCTGTAACGGTATCGCAATCAGACAGCGGGATGCTGTTGGGCTGATCCGCGGCGCGTCCGCGGCTATCCCCCACATGCCCTGTGATTCGGCCCCCCGCCGCCGCACGGGTTGGACCGGGGGCGCGCGCCCATGGCTGCTCGCCCGATGGCTCGGGATACATCCGAAGCTGAGGCGCGGAACCGGAGCATCACCGGCGCGTTGCTGGCGTGTGCCCTTTGAGGGAGGGGTATTCCTGACAAGGCGATCGCCCTTGTCCGCCCATGTTGGTCGATTCAGGCAGCGGCTTCACTGTGGAGTTGGCCGTCTTCGGCCGGCTTTGCGCGGCTCGCCTTGGTTCAGGTTGCAAACGCGCCTTTGAGCAGGTAGCGGCAGGTCAGACAAGGGGAGATAGCGGTGAGATCGATTCAACGGCTGGTCATTGTCCTGGGCATCGGCTTTTTCTCGGTCAACATTGTACCGCCCGCGCACGCCCAATCGACGGTCACTTTCGGCGATACCCATCTGGAGAGTGCCGAGGACAACAACAACGCCAACCTGGTGCCCGCGACGCAGGTGACCCTGCCGCAGAACGCAACGATCGTGAGCCTGTCGTTTTACGTGACCCAACCGAACGGCAGCCTGATCCTGGGTCTCTATGACGCTACCGGACCCGGGGGTCACCCTGGCAACCTGGTGGCGGTGACCAGCAGCTTCGCGACGGTCAGTGGGTGGAACACTGCCCAGGTCGTGACGCCGGTGGCCTTGGAGGCAGGCACTTACTGGCTGGCCTACCTGCCGAGCAGCGACTCCCTGGGTTTCCTGAAGCAGAACAATTCCGGCACCTGCGTCTACCAGGCCCAGAGCTTCAGCCAGGGCATGCCCAACACCTTCACGACCTCGACACTGGACTGCTCGCCGACGACCTGGTCGTTTTACGCCTCGGCAGTGCCCTACGGCGGTGGCAACGCCGTCAACGGTGTCTGCGGCTCCGCGAACGGCGGGACCTATTCCAGCGCTCCGACTACGAACCTGTGCAGCGCGGGCAGCGCTTCAGCGGTAACGGGCAGCGGCCCGTGGAACTGGACGTGCGCCGGCTCCGGCGGGGGCACTACGGCGAGTTGCTCGGCCCAGGCGCAAAGCAACTCAGCCGTGGCTCCGACCATCACGACCCAACCCCAGAGTCAGAGTGTCACGGCGGGTGCAACGGCGACCTTTACCGTCGGGGCCTCCGGTACCGCGCCACTCAGCTACCGGTGGTCCAAGAACGGCGCAGCGATCTCCGGTGCGACGAGCGCCAGTTATACGACCCCGGCCACGGTGAGCGGCGACAACGGCTCGACGTTCAGCGTTCAGGTGAGCAACTCCGCCGGCAGTCAGGTAAGTAATACCGCAACACTGACGGTCAACACTCCACCCTCCACGATCACCATCGGCGAGCCAAATCTGGAAAGTGGCGGGGACTACGGCAACGCCAACCTGGTGCCCGCGACACAGGCGACGCTGTCGCAAAGCGGCACGATCGTGAGCCTGTCTTTTTACGTGACCCAGCCGAGCGGTAGCCTGATCCTGGGTCTTTATGACGCGACCGGCCCCGGGGGGCATCCCGGCAAGTTGCTGGCAGTTACCAACAGCTTCGCGACGGCCAGCGGATGGAACACCCAGAACGTGGTGACGCCGGTTTCATTGGCCGCAGGCACTTACTGGCTGGCCTACCTTCCAAGCAGTAATAGCCTCAGTTTTCTGAAGCAGAACAACTCCGGAACCTGCCTCTACCAGGCCCAGAGCTTCAGCCAGGGCATGCCCGCCACTTTCACGACCTCGACACTGGACTGCTCGCCGACGACCTGGTCGTTTTACGCTTCAATCGAGCCTGCCGGCGACGGCACCGTCGTCAACGGTGCCTGCGGCTCCGCGAACGGGGGGACCTATTCCAGCGCTCCGACTGCGAATCTGTGCAGCGCGGGCAGCGCTTCAGCGGTAACAGGCAGCGGCCCCTGGAACTGGACGTGCGCCGGTTCCGGCGGCGGCACTACTGCGAGTTGCTCGGCCCAGCCGCAAAGCAACTCAGTCGTGGCTCCGACCATCACGACCCAGCCCCAGAGTCAGAGTGTCACGGCCGGTGCAACGGCGACCTTTGCCGTGGGGGCTTCCGGTACCGCGCCGCTCAGCTACCAGTGGTTCAAGAACGGCGCAGCGATCTCCGGTGCGACGAGTGCCAGCTATACGACCCCGGCCACGGTGAGCGGCGACAACGGCTCGACGTTCAGCGTTCAGGTGAGCAACTCCGCCGGCAGTCAGATGAGTAGCGCCGCAACGCTCACCGTGAGCACCGCAGGGAATACGATCACCGTGTCGGTGACCCCAAAGCGGGCAGCCGTCACGACCTCGCAAACGATTCAATTCAATGCGGCGGTGAGCGGAGATTCGCAGAATCTCGGCACGACATGGGCAGTCGATGGGGCCACCGGAGGCAATGGCACGACCGGCACCATCAGCAACGTCGGCCTCTACACACCGGGGACGCAGCCCGGCTCCCACACCATTACGGCGACGAGTGTCGCAGATACGACCAAGAGCGCCTCGGTTGCGATCGCAGTCACCGACCTCGCCGGAGTGTTCACGTATCACAATGACGCGCAGCGTACCGGCGTGAACCAGAAAGAGTACGCTCTCACCACTTCGACCGTGAATTCCTCCTCGTTTGGGCTGTTGTTCTCCTGCTCAGTGGATGCCCCTGGCTACGTCTTCGCACAACCGCTATATGTGGCCAATCTGCCGATGAACGACGGCAGGCAGCACAACGTGCTGTTCGTCGCCACGGAAAGTGATTGGGTGTACGCCTACGATGCCGATGCGAGCTCCTGCCAGCAACTCTGGCGGACGCGCGTGCTTGCGGCCGGTGAAACGACCGTCAATCCCGCGGACGTCAACGACATGAACACCATTACGCCGGAGATCGGGGTTACGTCCACTCCGGTCATCGATGCCTCGACGGGCACGCTCTATGTCGTCTCGAAATCCGAGGACAGCGGCAAAGGCTTCCACCATCGACTGTATGCACTGGATCTCGCGACGGGCAACACCAAGTTCGGGTCACCGGTGCAGATCACGGCGACGAACTTCAACGTGCTCACTCACCTGCAGCGTCCCGCGCTGCTGCTCAATAACGGGACTCTCTATATCGCCTTCGGCTCGCACGGCGACGCCGGCACGTACCAGGGTTGGGTGATGGGCTATAACGCGACCACCCTCGCACAGCAGTTCGTGTGGTCAGCCACCGACCCCACCAGCGGCAGCAACAACGCGGGCGCGATATGGATGTATGGCAATGGCCCGGCCGTGGACAGCGGCGGCAACGTATATGTGGAAACCGCCAACGGCGTGTTCGATGCCAACAGCGGTGGCCACAACTACGCGGATTCGGTGGTCAAGTTGAGCCCCTCCGGTGCCGTGCTCGATTACTTCACCCCGTTCAATCAATCGATGCTGGCGGCCGACGACGTCGACCTGGGCTCCGCCGGCCCGATCGTGCTGCCGGATTCTCTCGGCGAATCGGGGCACCCGCATCTACTGCTGGCGACGGGCAAAACCGGCATGCTGTACCTGCTGGATCGCGACAATCTCGGTGGCTACAACAGCAGCGGTGATGACGTTTTGGAGGAAGTCTCAATCGCCCCCAACGACAGTACTGTGGGTGGCGGTGTATTCGGACAGCCGGCGCTGTTCAACGGTGCCGTGTACATTGCCGGCAACCGCAAGCCCATCCAGCGATTCACCATCAACACCACATCGCTCGCGACCACATATCAGTCCCAGTCGGCGCACTCGTTCACATTCCGCGGCGTGACTCCGGCTGCGTCCGCGAACGGCACGAGCAACGGGATTCTGTGGGCGCTGGACACCAGCGGCGACCCGACCAGCGGCAATCCCGCACCGGCTGTTCTGTTCGCGTACGACGCGGCCAATCTGGGTACGCAGCTGTACTCGAGCCCGGCGAGCGGGACCGGGGCTGCGGGTACTGCCATCAAATTTGCGGTACCGACAGTGGCCAACGGCAAGGTATACATCGGCGGGGCGGGGTCGTTCTCGGTGTTCGGACTGTTGCCGAACTGAAGTCGCGCAGTGCGTTCCGGTGAACCACACTCACGGCGCGCGCACTCATCGCTCCGGTGGAGCTGCCCGGCACCGCGTCGCGGCCAGCGTCTGCCGCAGCTGCTCGACGTCGTCGTGGATGAGTACACAGGCGTTGCCGCGCTTGACGAGCTTGAAAATTTCCGGCTTGTGTCCGATCTCCAGGCCGTTCAGCAGCCGCCCGTGCGAGTCGCGGCGGGGCATCCGATCGATCGGCAGCAGGCTGCTACGGGTGAGCGCGTCGTCCGACAGGGGGATCGGGTCGCTGTGCAGCGCCCGTTGCACGGCGAGGCTCAGCTCAGCGCGACTCTGAGCGGTCGGATCCACGATCACTGCGGGCACGTCCCGCAAAGCGGACGTGGCGCAGCCGGGCAATCCAATCACACCTGCGAGGACGACCAAGGCGCATTTCATGGGTACCTACTGGCGCAGGATGCGCATCTCGCGCAGCGGTGAACGGGCATGGACCTGCAGACCCGGCGGTATGGCTCGCTTGAGAGAAGCGAGCGAGGAGCCGCTCGGCGGTACCGAGCAACTCGGATTGGCGCGGTAGGCGAGCGCCACTTGCAGCAGCGACTCGTTGGGATCCCCGAGGGCGTGCGTGAAGTCATCGGCCACCGAGCAGCCCGGCAGAGTGACTCCGACGGTTCCACTTTCCTGGTTCGCAGGTGAGAAGCCGTCGGAATAGCCACCCTGCCCCATCGCGTTGACACCCTGGAACTGGATGGAGAAGTAGGTCGTGCCGCAGTTGTCCTGCGGGTAGAAGCCGTAAGGCTTGCCGCACGTGGTGGATCCCACCTGGATCACCTGCACGTTGACACCCCGCAGCCCGTTCATGATCGCCTCGCTGGCGGAACAGGTATCCGGACCTGTCAGGACGAAGACGCGCGCGAGATTCAAGCTCGGCAGAGCCTGCCCGCTCGCCACGGAGAAACCCTGCGTGGCGGCATGGAACAGCGTGGTCGTGGACGCCCCGGTGACCGGATCCGTCCCGGGATATTTGCTGTTGAACTCGATCTGCTCGAATGTGGAACTGCCTGCGCCCGTGCGGCTCGGACCGGCGATCATGTAGGCCAGCTCGGAGGCGATGTCGAGATAGCCGCCTCCGTTGTAGCGCAGATCCAGGAACAGGTCACCGACTCCTTGCAGAGCGTCGATCGCGCCGATCAGCTCCTTCTCCGAGGTCGCCAGCTGATCGTTGAACAGCAGGTAGCCGACCTGCGTATTGTTGACAGGTAGTTTCGTGACCACCGGCACTGTCGTCTCATTGACGGTCTGCGCCGCCATCGACACCGTGCGCGTGCTCGTGCCGGTGGGTTCCTGGATCACGAACGTGTGCGTCGCCGCCTTGGTCGGGTTGAGGCCTTCATTCAAGGTGGCCACGCTCGCCTGGTCATCCGCATTGACGGCATCCACTCCATCGATCGAGAGCACCAGCGCGCCGCGCGCCAGATTGGCAGTGAGCGCCGGGTTTGCAGGCTGTGAGCTGCTCGCAGGCTGTACATAGGCAACGAGGATGTTGCGTGGAGGCGCAGCGTGCGCCAGGAAGAAGATCGCGCCATAACCCACGGATACCCCGCTCTGTGAGAGCTGCTCCCATACGGAGGTAGCGTAAGTAAAGTGGAACTTGTCCTTGGGAGCCCCGGAGGCGGTCGTCGCCGAGGTCTTCAGCAGCGGGAAATAATCGGCGGTGCTGCTGTAG
>CAZLYG010000225.1:0-8440 GCA_964563075.1 uncultured Steroidobacteraceae bacterium
GAAGTAGGCAAGCTCCATCGCCTCGTTGTACGAGAGCGAGTCGATGATGGTCGCCTCCGGCACGCGCCGCGGATCCGCCGACAGCACGCCATCGACATCCGTCCAGATGTGAATCTCGCGCGCTTCCAGCAAGGCCCCGAAAATCGAGCCGGAGAAGTCGCTGCCGTTGCGCCCCAGGGTCGTCTGCACCCCGCGCCGATCCGAGGCGATGAACCCGGTGATGATGAGGGTGCCGGCAAAGCCTGCCGGTACCTGCTCGGCCATATTGGCCCGGGATTCGCTCCATTGAATGCTCGGCCCCAGGGGGCCCCACTCGACGACCACGACGCCCCGGGCATCCAGCCAGCGCAAGGTGCCCGGCCGGCCGCCGCGCTCCTCCAGGAAGCGGTGGAACAGCTTGGTGGACCAGATCTCCCCGTAGCCGACGATGAGATCGCTGACGTTGCGGGCTGCGGCCCGGGTCAGCTTGACGGTCTGCAGGATCCCCTCCAGATCGTGGCAATCGCGATCGAAGCCGGCCAGATACAGCCGTGCGGACTCCGCCGACAGCAGCGCCTGCGCGATCGTGGCGTGCCGGGCACGCAGCGCCCCGAGCTCGGGGCGAAACGACTCGTCCTGGCGCTCGGCCAAGGCGACCAGCCGCAGCAGGGCATCGGTCACCCCCCGACAGGCAGAGAGCACCACCCCGAGCGGACCCGGGGGAAGGGAATCGAGTATGGCGGCAACCTGTCGAAAGCAGTCGGCGTCGGCAACGCTCGACCCCCCGAACTTGTGCACGACCCAGGGATCGGATTTGGGCATCGAATAGCTTTGAAGTCGCAGGGAGAGTGGCAAAAATGCCTGGCGACTGTACTGACGCGCCCGAGAGCACGCAACGACTCCGTTCTCGTCGCCGGCACGGCGCGCGGCGCCCCTCCTCGACCGCTGCCCGGCTTCGATGGCCGCGCAGCGCTCCCCGCTTCCATGGGCTGGCATAATTGCCACGCGTGGAATCTTCACTCGGACCCCTGCTCCCTCTATTGAACCGCGAGCGTGCCGCGGGCAACGCCGTTGCCGTCGGCCTGCTCGTGCACACTCTGGGTTCGACTTACCGCAAGCCGGGCGCCCTCATGCTCATTGCCGCCAACGGGGACTACGCCGGCCTGCTCTCCGGCGGCTGCCTGGAGGGGGACCTGCGAGAGCGGGCTCAGGCAGTGATCGACACGGGACAGGCGCAGCTCGTCACCTACGACACGCGCGGCAAGGACGACCTGATCTGGGGTCTCGGACTCGGCTGTGAAGGGGCGATGCACATCCTCCTGTTTCGGGCAGGTCCCGAGCGGGACTGGCAGCCGCTGACGCATCTGGCGCGCTCTCTGGAGAGCTACACCCCGACGGCAGTCGCAGTCGTTGTCGAGTCGACGAGCCCGGAGCAGCCGGTAGGGGCCGTCACGTTGCCTGAAGGTGCTGTGCCTGACGTGCGCGCGACTTTGGAGCAGGCAGCCCACAGCGGCCGAGCTCAATGGATCACGGGAGAGGGGGCGAAGCGGTTCGTCCTACCGCTCTCGCTACCGCCACGGCTGCTGCTGCTGGGGGGCGGACCGGATGCGGCTCCGGTGGTCGAACTGGCCGCGCGACAGAGCTGGAAGGTGACCGTAGTCGATCACCGGCCGGCCTACGCGCAAGCCGCTCATTTCCCCGGTGCGGAGCGAGTCGTGCTGGCGCGCCCGAACGAGTTGCTGGCGGCCCTCGATGTCGCACACTTTGCAGCGGCCGTCGTCATGAGCCACCACCTTCCCTCCGACCTTGAATACCTTCGCAGCCTTGCACAGACCGCCATCCCCTACGTGGGACTGCTGGGTCCGGCGCAGCGGCGCGAGAAACTCCTCTCCGATCTGGGTGGCGAGCCGGCCCGCTCGCTGCGCCCCCGCCTGCATGCGCCCGTCGGCCTGCCCCTGGGCGGCCGTACCCCCGAATCCATCGCGCTCGCGATCGTTGCCGAGATCCACGCATTCGTACATCTGGGCGCGGCGGCTATCCCTGCGCGGGTGCAGGCCGCCTCGTGAATGAGCTCGAGCTGATACGGAACCAACTGCGCACGGAATGCACCCGCGCGGCCGAGATCGCACGCGCCTGTGCGGCACCAGAGGCTTCCGCGGAGCTACGTCAGGCGGCTGTCGCCTATCTGGTGTTCGTGCTGACTCGCTTCGATGAGCGCGACCAGCGGCTGGCCGAACAACTCCGGGCGCAATCGTCTGCCTCCGAGCAGCTCATTTCCCAGCCCGGAACGAGTCGCGAGGCGCTCGCGAAGCTCGAAGCGGCTCTCGCGGCTCCAGGCGACGCCGACGACACGCGACGCTGGAGCGCCTTCGGCCAGTTTGTCGAGGGGCCGTGGCGCCAGCGGCGCGCAGCCCTCGACGCGCTTCAGCAGAAAAGTCTGCGGATTGCGGATTGGCGCGGCGTCTCTTTCGTCGATGCTGACTCGATCGTCGAGGAGCGTGCCCGCTACGCGCGTGTGGAGGCGCAGCTGCCACGATGATGTCTTCTGCGGACAACGATGACGGCCTGCACGTGATCGTGTTGGCCGCCGGGGCCTCGACCCGGTTCGGCTCCGCCAAGCAGCTTGTCCGCATCGCCGGCCGTCCCATGCTGCACGCTGCGGTCACGCGAGCGGTGGAAGTTGCGGGAAATGCAGTGATCGTCGTGCTGGGAGCGCGAGCGCAGGAGCTGGCACCGCTGCTCTCCCATTCCCCCGCTTCGATCGTCATCAATCGCGATTGGCGGGAAGGACTGGCAAGCTCGATTCGCGCCGGAGTCGCACGTCTGCCGGCTGCCTGCTCAGGCGCAATGCTGCTGCTTGCGGATCAGGCGGCGGTCACCGCGGAGGACCTGCGCCGTCTGGCAGGCGTGTGGCGCAGGCAAACCGCGTATGTCGCTGCCGCGGTCTATGGGACGACCGTGGGCGTGCCCGCCATCTTTCCCCGCTCCGCGTTCGCCGAGCTCTCGCAGCTGCGTGGCGACCAGGGTGCACGTGCGCTCATCAAGCGTAACGCCGATCGAGTGGTGCGTGTGCCGATGGAGAGCGCCGGCGTCGACATCGACACGCCGGAGGATCTGTTGGCCATCGAGGCGGCGGCGCCCAGGAACCTCTGAAACGCAGCGCGAAAAAAGAGGCGTCACGTCGCCTCCGCAGAAGCGGATAATTCCTTATAATTGACTGGCTTACGATCTAGTCTTAATATCGATCATCATGATCGATTTCGACCGATTGTCCGCACCCCTCCCCCTGGCCCTGGCCGCCGCTTTGCGTCGCCTGGCCCAGCTCACCCATACCGCTGCGTGGGATCAGTGGGCCGCTCAGCGGCTCACTCCAACCCAGCGACGCATCCTCGAGCTCCTCGGATCCCGACACGAGAACCTCACGCTGTCGGCGGTGGCTCGCGAGCTTGGCGTCACCCCTGCCACGGCTTCCGACAGCGTCTCCGCGCTGGAAGCCAAGGGCCTGGTACGCAAGCGCCGCAGCCACGCCGACGGACGCGCTCTGGCCTTGATGTTGACGACGGAGGGAAGGGATTCCGTTACGCAGCTGGCCGCGTTGCCCGATCCGTTGCAGGCCGCGTTCGGGTCGTTATCGGCCAGCGAACAGGAGACTCTGTACCGGACCGCAATGAAGATGCTGCATGACCTGCAGGAGAGCGGCGCACTGCCGGTTTCGCGGATGTGCGTGCGTTGCAAGTATTTCGAGCCGTTCCGCCACTCCCACTCGCCGACTCCGCATCACTGCAGCCTGGTAGGCGCGCCGCTGGCCGATCGGCACCTGCGCATCGATTGTCCGGAGCACGAGCGCTGCGAGGCCTCGCTGCAGCGGGCGCTCTGGCACCGCTTCGTATCGGAGTCCTCCGCGACGGCCGCGCCGGCAGCTTAAGAGCTCTGCAGGAGGCGACGCGCCTGCAGCAGGTGCGGCCGGTCGATCATCTCGCCATCCAGAGTGAGCACTCCCGCATCGGGCGAAGCGGCAAAGGCAGCGACGATGCGGTGGGCGCGGGCCAGTTCGGCCTCTGTCGGATTGAAGGCGGTGTTGATCGGCGCGATCTGGTCGGGATGAATGGCGAGCTTGCCGGTGAAACCATCCCGCCGCGCCTCGGCCGACTCGCGCTCCAGCCCCGGCGTGTCGCGGAAATTCACGTAGACGCCATCCAGAGCCTGTACTCCCAGAGCTGCGGCAGACAGCAGGCACAGGGAGCGGGCGAGCTGAAAAGTCACGGTCAGCGTGCCCGAAGCCGTATGCCTGGCCGTTGCTCCGATCGATGCGGAGAGATCCTCTGCTCCCCACGTCAGGGCCGTCACGCGTGCCGCGGCCGCTGGCTCCGCCAGCAAGACCCCCGGGAAGGCCGGGAGATTGAGGACCGCCTGGGCACTCTCGGTGGCAATGACGATCAGTTGCGTGGAGCCAATGGGGCGGCCGTCCCGCGCTTCCAACGCCGCCAGCTCGCGGTCGACCTGAATGACTTCCGTGGCCGATGCGACCTTCGGAAGCACCAGGCCATCGGGCGCACCGGGGAATACAGCGAGCAGATCCTCCAGGAGCAGCCCGCTGGCAAGGGAATGGACGCGCACCCACAGCTGGGGGCGGGCAGAGCCACGCGCCATCAGCAGATCGCGAACGCGGGCGCGTGCCGCGGGCAGCTGCGCTTCGGCCACCGAATCTTCCAGATCCAGCAGCAGCGCATCGGCGGGGCTCGAGAGCGCCTTGGATTGTTTGCGTTCGCTGTCTCCCGGCACGAACAGAAGCGAGCGCAGCAGGGATCTCATGCCGGTCGCTTCATCATGAGTGCGGCGCGCTTGCAGGTCGCGACCTCCTCGTCACGTTGGTTGTAGGCGCGATGCTCGAACGTCACACTTCCGGAATCCGAGCGCGAGCGGCTCTCCCGCTTGGCAGCTACGGTCGTCACGGCGTGGAGCGTGTCTCCGATGAGGACAGGACGGGGGAACTTGACCTCATCCCAGCCGAGATTACCCAGCGTCGTGCCGTAGGTGGTGTCGTATACAGAGAGCCCGACCAGCAGGCCGAGCGTGAATACGCTGTTGACGATGCGCTCTCCGAAAGGGGTGCTCTTGCAGTACTCGGCATCCAGATGCAGCGCCGCCGGATTCATCGTCAGGGCGCTGAAGAGCAGATTGTCGGTCTCGGTGACGGTGCGGCGCACCAGATGCTCGAACCGCTGTCCGACCTCGAACTGCTCGAAATAGAGTCCCGCCATAAAGCCTCCACCCACGAGCTAGCGCATCGGCAGCTGGATATCCTTGAACATCTCGACCACCTCGTCGGCCGAGGCCGCGCGATGAGCGCGGTCGACGAGGCGCCGGTCCAGGTGAGGCGCCAGCAGCTGCGCAAAGTCATACATGTACTTGCGCAGCAGCGTACCGCGCCGGAACCCGATCCAGGTCGTGTGCGCCGGAAACAGGTGTGAGGCGTCGATCGAGGTCAGCTCGGGGTCCTCGCCCACGGCCATATGGGCAACGATGCCCACGCCCAGCCCCAGTCGAACGTAGGTCTGGATGACGTCGGCGTCCCGCGCGGTGATGGCGACATTCGGCGTGAGGCCGGCCTTGGCGAATAGATCGTGCAGTGAGGAGGGACCGGTGAAGCTGAACGTGTAGGTGACGAGCGGATACGCGGCCAGCGCCTTGAACGTCAGACGCCCTCCCGAGGCCAGCGGGTGATTGTGCGGAACGATGACGGTACGGTGCCAGCGGTAGCACGGCAGCAGGGTCAGATCGGTGTAGAGGTGGTCCGAGCCGGTGGCAATGGCGCAGTCGATCCGGTCATGCGCGACCATTTCCGCGATCTGCTCCGAGGTACCTTGGTGCAGGTTCAGCCGCACGTTTGGATAGCGGCCACGGAACTCGCGGATCACATCCGGAAGGACGTACCGCGCTTGGGTATGTGTAGTACCGATCGACAGGCTCCCGCGCCCCTCGTCCCGCAGCTCGGTCGAGAGGTCGCGGATGCTCTGGGCCTCCTGCAGGATCTTCAGGGCGCGGTCGATGACCTGCTGCCCGGCGGGGGTGATGCGGGTGAGATTGCGCCCTTCGCGCACGAAGATCTGGAACCCCAGCTCGTCCTCGAGCAGCTTGATCTGCTTACTGACGCCCGGCTGGGAGGTGTGCAGCTTCTGGGCGGCCGCGGTGATATTGAGCCCGCTCTGGGCGACGGCGGCCAGGTATCGCAGCTGGTGCAACTTCATATAGGGATTAGGGTAGCGCAACCGCGGCAGTGTGGATGCCTCCCCATGGGGGCTGGGGCGGCCCGGCACAACCCGGAATGCCCAAAATCGTCACCTACCGGCCTGTGACGCCGCTGTAACCCCTCTATAACCGCCCGTCAGTAATTCAGAAGGAATCATTCGTTCAGCCCGTCAGGGGTGCTGGCTATAGTCGGCCGCACTATGGGCGAACTGCTGTCTTTGGACCTGGATCTCGAACAGAAGGCCGGCGCGGTCCGCGAGCAGCTCAGTGCCGCGGTCCGCCAGTACGGCCGCGTCATCTACTCGAACAGCCTTGGCGCGGAAGCCATGGTGCTGACCGATATCATCTGGTCGCACGTGCCGGAAATCGACATCTTCAGCATCGACACCGGCCGCCTGCATGAGGAGACCTACGAGCTCCTGGAGAAGCTGCAGCGGCGCTACAAGCGCAAGATCCGCGTCGTCTACCCGGATGCTGCGGCGCTGGAGAAGCTGGTCTCGGATCAGGGGGTCAACGGTTTCTATCACAGCCTGGATGCCCGCCTCGCCTGCTGCCATGTCCGCAAGGTCGAGCCCTTCAAGCGGGCCATTGCCGGCTATTCCGCGTGGGTGACCGGCGTGCGCCGCGAGCAATCGGCGACCCGCGCCCAGGCCGTTCCGACCGAATGGGACGCCGAGAACGGCCTGCACAAGGTGAGCCCTCTCCTTGATTGGACCGAGGAGCAGGTGTGGCAATACATCCGTGCCCGCAAGCTGCCGTACAATTCCCTGCACGATCGCCAGTTTCCCAGCATCGGGTGCTCACCTTGCACCCGAGCCATCCAGCCCGGCGAGAACCGCCGTGCCGGCCGCTGGTGGTGGGAACAGCCTGAATCGCGCGAATGTGGCCTGCATCCGAGAGTACGCCATGCCGCCGTCCAGGCCTGAGCAAGGACGGTTCAGCCATGGAGCACTTGCCGATATTCCTGCAGCTGCACGGGCGCCCGGCCGTTGTCGTCGGCGGCGGGCACGTGGCAGCTCGCAAAGTCGAGTTGCTGCTGCGCAGCGGCGCTGTCGTCTCCATCATTGCACCGTCGCTTTGCGAGGAGCTGCGCGGACGCGTTGATGCCGGCGAGCTCGCGCACGTCCAAGCCTCGTTTGAGCCCTCTCATCTGGACACGGCGGAGCTCGTCGTTGCTGCAACGAGCCTGCGCGAGGTCAACGCTGCGGTGTCGCGCGCCGCGCGCGAGCGTCGTATCCCGGTAAACGTCGTCGACGACTCCGAGCTCTCCACGTTCATTTTCCCTGCGCTCGTCGATCGATCCCCCCTCGTCGTTGCAGTGAGCTCCGGCGGCCATGCACCGGTGCTGGCCCGCAGATTGCGCGAGCAGCTCGAGGCGCTGCTGCCCGCCAACCTTGGGGCGCTCGCCCGCTTCATGGGCGCGCGACGCGACGCCGTCAGGGATGCGCTTCGTCCGGCAGCGCGGCGTTCATTCTGGGAGCGTGTCGTCCGGGGTATCGTCGGCGCGCGCGTGATGGCAGGCGATGAGCCGGGTGCTCAAAAGGCCTTCGAGCGCGAGTTGTACGCCTCCCGCGTGACATCGTCCGCGGCCGGACGTGGACTGGGCGAGGTGTACCTGATCGGTGCAGGTCCCGGCGATCCGGATCTGCTCACCTTGCGAGCACTGCAACTGCTGCAGCAGGCCGATGTGGTGCTCTATGACCGCCTGGTGCCCGAGGCCTTGCTGGAGTGCGCGCGCCGCGAGGCGCAGCGGGTATTCGTCGGGAAACGAGCCGGAGATTCCACCGTCCAGGAGCGCATCAACGGGCTGCTCATCGAGTACGCGAAGCAAGGCCTGCGCGTCGCTCGTCTGAAAGGCGGCGATCCCTTCATTTTCGGTCGGGGCGGCGAAGAGATGGAGGTCCTCGCAGCCCATGGGATTCCCTGCCTCGTCGTGCCGGGAATCACCGCGGCACTGGGTGCCGCGGCCGCCGCGGGAATTCCTCTGACGCATCGCCAGCTCTCGCAGAGCGTCACCTTCGTCACCGGGCACGTGCTCGATGACGACACGCTCGATTGGCGGCATCTCGCGGGCCCACACCGGACGGTTGTCTTCTACATGGGTGTCGCCCACCTCGGGCGCATCGTGGAAAAGCTCAAGTGCGCGGGCCTTGCTGCAGGCCATCCTGTAGCGCTCGTCGAGCGGGCAACGCTCCCCGAGCAGCGCGTGTTT
>CAZLYG010000226.1:0-8418 GCA_964563075.1 uncultured Steroidobacteraceae bacterium
CCCCGGTATGTCCTCGCGCATCGCGCACCACATCGACTTCCCCGACTACAGTCCCGCGGAGTTGATCGCCATCGCTCGCCTGATGCTGGGGGGTATGCAGTATCGCTTCAGCGAGCAGGCGGACCAGGCATTCCAGTCATACATCGAGCGGCGCCGCCAGCAGCCGCATTTCGCCAACGCACGCTCGGTGCGCAATGCGCTGGACCGGGCGCGCCTCAGGCAGGCGAGCCGCCTGTTTGCGCGCCGCGGCGGCGGGTTGGCGCGGGAAGATCTGATGACCATCGACGCGGCCGACATCCTGGCGAGCCGCGTGTTCGCAGCGGCGGCGGGTCCTCCATGAGCGCGCCCGGCTGCGGCACGACCACCCTGACCCGCTTTCTGATCGAGGAGCAACGGGAGGGCCAGGCGGATAGCTACCGGGCCGGCTGCACCGCTCTCCTGAATGACGTGCGTCTGGCCTGCAAGCGCATCTCGACCCTGATAGGCAAGGGCGCTCTCAACGATGCGTTGGGCGCCGCGGGCTGCGAGAACGCGCAGGGGGAGCCGCAACAGAAGCTCGATCTGCGCGCCAACGAGATTTTCCTGCGCACCAACGAATGGGGTGGACAGCTCGCCGGCCTGGTCTCGGAGGAGATGGCCGAGCCGTATCCGATCCCCGCGCATTTCCCGCGCGGCCGCTACCTGCTGCTATTCGACCCGCTCGATGGCTCATCCAACATCGACGTGAACGTCGCGGTCGGGAGCATCTTCTCGGTGCTGCGCTGCCCGGACGGCGTACGGGAGCCCGCGGCCGCGGACTTCCTGCAGCCCGGTTGCGAGCAGGTGTGCGCGGGCTACGCGATCTACGGACCCTCCACCATGCTCGTGCTGAGCACCGGCCGCGGCGTGAACGGGTTCACCCTGGATCGCGAGATCGGCGAGTTCATGCTGACGCATCCGGACCTGCGCATCGCGGCGAGCACCTCCGAGTTCGCGATCAACGCGTCCAACTCCCGCCACTGGGAGCCAGCGGTGCGCCGCTACGTCAACGAGTGCCTGGCCGGAAAGAGCGGCCCGCGCGGGCGGGATTTCAACATGCGCTGGGTAGCTTCGCTGGTGGCCGAGACCCACCGCATCCTCATGCGCGGCGGAGTGTTTCTCTATCCGCGCGATCGCAAGGATCCGAGCAAGGCGGGACGCTTGCGGCTGCTGTATGAGGCGAATCCGATCGGCTTCGTGATCGAGCAGGCCGGCGGGCGGGCCAGCACCGGCCTGGCGCCCGTGCTGGATGTCGCACCCGAGCACCTGCACCAGAGAATCGGCTTTGTGTTCGGCGCACGCGAGGAGGTGGAGCGCATCGAGCGCTACTACCGCGATCACAACGATTTCGAGATCGATGCGCCGTTGTTCGGCACACGCGGGCTGTTCACCGTTCCGTCGCTGTAGGGGTAGTGCTCATGTCGGCCAGGCATCCCATCGTTGCTGTCACGGGCTCCTCCGGGGCCGGTACGACTTCGGTCATGCGCACTTTCGAGCAGATCTTCCGCCGCGAGCGCGTCACGGCCGCATTCGTGGAAGGCGACAGCCTGCATCGTTATGACCGGGCGGAGATGAAGGACCGGCTCGGCAGGGCCATTGCGGCGGGGGACCACCAGTTCAGCCATTTCGGACCCGACGCCAACCTGTTCAGCGAGCTCGAGGAACTGTTCCGCCTCTACGGTGAGAGCGGCCGCGGCCGCTTCCGACGCTACCTTCACGATGAGGCGCAGGCGCAGCGCCACAACCAGAAGCCGGGCACCTTCACGGACTGGGAGGACCTGCCTCAGGACAGCGACCTCTTGTTCTACGAAGGGCTGCATGGCGCCATCGTGACCGACGAGGTCAACGTGGCGCGCCACGTCGATCTGCTCATCGGCGTGGTTCCCGTCGTCAATCTGGAATGGATACAGAAGCTGCATCGCGACAAATCCACGCGCGGCTACTCCGCCGAGGCGGTGACCGACACGATCCTGAGAAGGATGCACGACTACGTGCACTACATCTGCCCGCAGTTCTCGCGCACGCACATCAATTTCCAGCGCGTGCCGGTCGTGGATACTTCCAATCCGTTCATCGCGCGCTTCATTCCTACGCCGGACGAGTCGTTCCTGGTCATCCGTTTCCAGAATCCCCGCGGCATCGACTTTCCCTACCTCCTGTCGATGCTGCACGACTCTTTCATGTCCCGCCCCAACACCATCGTGTGCCCCGGGGGAAAGATGGACCTGGCGATGCAGCTCATTTTCACTCCCATGATCTGGCGGCTCATGGAGTGCCGCAAGGAGAACCTGGCGCGGCCGCCGACAATGCTGCGCCGATGAGCCTGCAAGCACTGATATTCGATGTGGACGGTACGCTGGCCGACACCGAGGAAGCGCATCGCCAGTCATTCAACCAGGCCTTCTGCGCATTCGGGCTGGACTGGCACTGGACTCCGCAGCGCTACCGGGAGCTGCTGCGGGTGACCGGCGGAAAGGAGCGCATTGCCCATCACCTCGAATCCGTGGCTGTCGCGTGCGATGAGCGGGGCCGCCTGCAGCAACTGATTCCCGAGATCCACGCGGCCAAAACGCGCTACTACAAGCTGCGTGTGGGACTCGGCCGCGTTCGCCCGCGCGCGGGAGTGAAACGCCTCCTGAATGAGGCCCGCGAGGCCGGCGTGCGTCTGGCCATAGCCTCGACGACGTCGCCCGAGAACGTAGAGGCACTGCTTTGCGCAAGCTTCGGGGCGGAGGCCCCGTCATGGTTCGAGGCCATTGTCACCGGGGACGTGGTCGTGCGAAAGAAGCCGGCGCCGGATGTTTATCTGCGCGCGTTGGCGGCTCTGGGCCTGGAGGCGAGCCACGCAATAGCGCTGGAGGACTCGGCAATCGGCGTGAGGGCGGCAAAGGCCGCAGGCCTGTTCGCGCTGGCGACACCCAGTCCTTGGACTCGGTATGAGGACTTCTCAGGCGCGGATCTCGTGCTACCGTCGCTGGCTGTGCCGGACCTCGAGGCAGCCCAAGCATCGAGGTTCGGCACGGGATACGTGGGCCTTGCCTTTCTGGCCGGGGTCCATGCCGCTTTGGTTGCATGCCCTTGAGGACAGCTCATGCCGGTGAAGGTGGATCAAATACATGCGGTTGCATTCGACCTGGACGGGACTCTCATCGATACGCTTGCGGACCTCACGGCCGCCGTGAACGCAACTTTGACGACGCTCGGCACTCCGCCGTTGCCACAGGCGCGTGTCAAAGAGCTGATGGGCGATGGCACGGACAAGCTGGTTGCGCGGTCACTCGCGCAGGTGATCGGGACGCGGGCGGATGAGCTGCTGCCGCGAGCGCTCGAGATCTTTCCTGCCAGCTATTCCGCGAACCTGTTTGTGCGCAGCAAGCTCTATCCGCAAGCCGTGGAGACATTGGCTGCCCTGCGCGAGAACGCCATCCGGGTGTGCTGTGTGACCAACAAGTCGAGCCGCTTCGCTTTGCCGCTGCTGCAGCAGGCCGGGCTCGGCGGCTGCCTGGAGTTCACCTTGTGCGCCGATCGGACCGAAGATCGCAAGCCCAGTCCAACGCTTCTGCTGCAAGCCTGTCAGCGGCTCGAGGTGGCCCCGCGCGAGATGCTCTATGTCGGGGATTCACAAGGCGATGTGATGGCGGCGCACGCCGCCGGCTGCGGCGCTGTGGCAGTCACATTCGGCTACCACAAACCGGGCGCGTTCGAGCGTGTCAGGCCCGACGCCCTCGTTACGAGGCTCATGGACATTGTGACCGATGTTCTCAGTTGGGGCGGGCAGCCTTGCTCTTGTCGTGCCCCTTGATCGAGCCGGGGTCCACGGCGAACAGAAGGTCCGCCATGTCATCGGCGTGCTCTTCCTCCTTCGCGAGGATCCGCTCGAGGAGCGTGCGCGAGGTGGGATCCTTCTCGCCGAAGTACTGGATGATCTCCCGATAAGTCTCGATGGCGATGCGCTCCGCGACGAGGTCCTCGCGGATCATGTCGGCCAGGGAGGTGCCCTCCTTGTACTCGCTGTGAGCGTTGGCGGTGACCGTTGCCGGATTCATCTCCGGTTTGCCGCCGAGTTGCTTGATGCGCTCGGCGAGCCAGTCGGCATGCTCCTGCTCCTCATCCGCGTGCTCCTTGAACTCCTCCTTGATGGCCTGCGAATGAATTCCCGTGGCCATGAAATAATGAAATCGATAGCGAGCCACGCATACCAGCTCAGTGGCGAGCGCCTCGTTCAGGATGCCGATGGCCTGATCGCGATCGAGCGCGTAGTCGGGCGTGACGGCGCCTTCCATGATCTGCTTGCGGGCGCGTTCACGAATCTCTTTGAGCTGCGTCAGGTGACTCACGGGTGACTCCTTTGCGGCGGGTGTGCGATCCGCTTCCGCCCCAAGCAGCAATATGCGCGCCCGCCCGTGAACCAATGGCACATCCGCCTTGCCGATGGTACAAACCGCTCATGGGTGATGGCTTGAACGAAGACGAGGCCGCAAACGGCGCCGAGGCCAGCGCACGGCTTAGGGCTGCGGGATACGCGCGCCTGCCCGGGCCGGCACTCGCCGCGCTGGCGGGCGTCGACCTGCGGGCCCTGGATGCGCTGCGTAGCTCGTGGGAGTCGCTGCCAGCGGATGCCTATCTGCGCGATGGCGGTCGCTACCGCTCGCGGCGCCACAGCTGCTTCATCCAGTCACTGGCGCCAGCAGAGCTGGCCACCGTCGCACATCGGCCCCACTGGCAGCCCACGACCTACAACGCCCTGCACGGAGGCATCGAGCGCTGGTTCGAGCCCATCGACACTGCAGTACGCACCGCGTATGCATGGAACCAACTGTTGTCAGCGCTCGGCCTGCTGTTCGCGCAACTCTCGGCGGTGCCGCGCTGGTACATCGAGGCGCATCAGTTTCGCATCGACACCGCAAACGGCATCGGCCGCCCAACTCCGGAGGGCGCGCATCGCGATGGAGTCGACTTCGTCGCCGTGATCCTCATCGAGCGCCGCAACGTGAAAGGCGGGGAGACGCATGTCTTCGATGCGAGCGGGCCTGCCGGCGTGCGCTTCACCATGGCGCAACCCTGGAGTGCGCTGCTGATGGACGACGCCCGGGTGATTCACGAGACCACGCCGATTCAGGCGGAGGGCCGGCCGGCATTTCGCGACACGCTGGTGCTCACCTATCGGGCACAGGGCTTTCAGGCCAAAGACTCGCGGTAGGGGAGACCGGGACAGCCGCACCCTCTACATGGGCTGCTTCATCACGCTGATCACCTGCGGCTCCATGTTCTCCTTCAGGCCGAGAATCGAGTACTGGCGTCCGAGGCCGGACTCCTTGGCACCGCCGAAGGGTACCGTGGCCAAAGTCGCACGATGTTGATTCACCCACGCGGTACCGACCTCCAGCCGCGCAGCGATCGCCGCGGCGCGCTCCGGATCATGGCTCCAGACTGAGCCTGCAAGCCCGAAGCGCGTGTCGTTGGCGCGTCGCACAGCGTCATCGACATCGCTGAATTTCAGTACTGGTACGACCGGCCCGAACTGCTCCTCGCGCACCAGCCGGCTGTCCTCTGCAATGTCGGTTACGATCGTGGGCGGAATGAAGTAGCCCGCGCGCTGCGGCACGTCTCCCCCGGCAACGAAACGCGCACCGGCGCGTTTGCTGTCCTCGAGAATGTCGACGACCTTCTCGTATTGCATCCGGTTCTGGATAGGCCCGTACTGGGTCTGCGGATCGAGGCCGTCGCCAACGCGCGCCTTGCGCGCCTCTTCCGCAAGCGCGGCACACAGGGCATCGTAGATGCGTTCGTGAGCGTAGATGCGCTTGATGGCCATGCACACCTGGCCGCTGTTGACGCATGCGCCGAAGAACAGCTTCGGCGCCACCGTCTTGGGATCGACATCATCGAGCACGATGGCGGCATCATTGCCGCCCAGCTCGAGCGTGATGCGCTTGAGCGTGCCAGCGGCGCTGGCCATGACTTTCTTTCCAGTCGCCACCGAGCCGGTAAAGGAGATCTTGTCGATGCCGGGGTGCTCCGTCATCCATTGGCCCAGCTCATCGCCGGCGGCCAGCACGTTCAGCACCCCTGGCGGGAAGACATCGCGCAGCTGTTCGCCCAATTTCAGCGTGCTCAGGGGAGTGTAGGGCGAGGGCTTCAGGACGACGGTGTTGCCGGTATACAAAGCGGAGGTCAGTGGACCCGCCGCCAGATTGATAGGTGCATTCCAGGGCGTGATGATCCCGACGACTCCGAGGGGACGATAGCGGAGCTCTATACGCCGCTGTGCATCCTCGATGAGTGTCTCGACCGGGATGGCAATCGCGGCCATCCCCTCCGATTGTGTCGCGGCGCGGCCGATCTCATCGCGCGCCTGTCCGATCGGTTTACCCTGCTCGCGCGTGAGCAGTTCGGCGAGGGAGTCCTGATGGGCGCGCAGAACGGCAGCCATTCGCTTGATCGCCGCGGCACGATCCTCGAACGAGAGGGCACTCCACGAGCGGGAGGCTCGGCGCGCTGCGGCGACAGCCTTGTCCAGCTCGGTGCGTCCGGCGGCCGGGCAACGTGCAAACACAGCTCCGGTAGCCGGATTGATGACCTCGATGGCGCCTGCGCCGCAAGGGCTCAGCTGCCCATCGATCAACAACGCAAAGTCAGTCCGCACACTGGTCGCACAGGGGAGGGGTTCAGCGCTCATGAAGTCTCCTTGATCGGGCGTTGCTGACTATGGAGGGCGTTAATCGCCCGTGCGGCGCACGCGCACGTTGTGTGCGCTCCGCGTGGCCGTTACGATACCAAACCCTGGCGGCCGCGGGAGTCCCGCTGCCGACACCCATCTCCTTGAAAATTACGTCGAAAACCGCATGGCGACCATTCCCACCTGCAAGGCTCCCGACCCCGATACCCGCACGCCGAAATTCCGTCCGCCGCCGGGCGCCTGCGACGCGCACTGCCACATCTTCGGGCCCGGTGACCGTTATCCGTACGCGGCCGACAGGACCTACACCCCGCCGGACGCGCCGTTGTCGCGCTTCAAGCAGCTGCAGCAGATCCTCGGGCTCGAGCGGGCAGTGCTGGTCAACGCGAGCTGCCATGGGGTCGACAACACGGTGATCGTGGATGCGATCGCACAGAGCGGCGGCCGTTATCGCGGCGTTGCCAACGCGGACGATTCCTTCACGGAACGCGATTTCGAGGCGTTGCACGCAGCCGGGTTCCGAGGCGTGCGCTTCAACTTCGTGAAGCATCTGGGCGGTATGCCCGACATGGACGAGTTCCATCGCGTCATCGCACGGATCAAGCCGCTGGGTTGGCACGTCGATCTGCACTTCGACGCTGTCGATCTGGTGGAGTTCGGGCCGCTGCTGCGCTCGCTCCCGGTGCCGTTCATCATCGATCACATGGGCCGCGTACCCACCCGGGGAGGGCTGGAGCAGGAGCCGTTCAAGCTTCTGCTGGAGCTCGCGCGCAGCCATCCGGGATGCTGGATGAAGATCTCCGGCGCCGAGCGCATCTCCAGTGCGGGCCCGCCCTTCACCGATGCCGTGCCGTTCGCGCAGGCGCTGATTGCCGCCTCTCCGGAGCGCATTCTGTGGGGCACGGACTGGCCCCATCCGAACATCGCCCGGCACATGCCCAACGACGGCGACCTGGTGGACCTGGTGCCGCTATACGCCCCTGACCCGGCCATCCAGCGTAAAATCCTGGTGGATAATCCACATCGCCTGTACCAATTCGGCGCCTGAGAGGCGCACGAGGAATCCTTCACATGTCCAACGACGACAGCGTCCGGCGCGAGCCCACGGAGGGCTTCGATGACGTTCCGGGCACGACCCTGTTCGACGCGCAGCGCGCCAGACAGGGCTACCACGTCAATCAGTTCTGCATGTCCCTGATGAAGGCCGCGAACCGCGACGAGTTCCGTGCCGACGAGGACAAGTACCTGCGCAAATGGCCGATGAGCGACGAGCAGCGCCAGGCGATCCTCGATCGCAACTGGGGCCGCATGATCGAGCTGGGGGGCAACATCTACTATCTGTCGAAGCTGTTCTCCACGGACGGCAAGTCCTTCCAGTTCGTGGCGGCGACCATGACTGGCCTCACTCAGGAGCAGTACGCACAGATGATGTTGAACGGCGGCCGCCCCGTCGACGGCAACCGCAGCAAAGCGGAGTGGGCGAGGACCGGCAAGCCGGCCACGGGCACAGCAGGGGCGGGCAAATAACGTGGCCAGGATCGTAGCAAGCGTCAACGTCTCGCACGTGCCGGCCATCGGCGCGGCCTGGGACCTGGGCAGGACCGCGCAGCCCTACTGGGCGCCCATTTTCAAGGGCTTCGAGTTCTCGAAGAAGTGGATTGCCGAGCTCGAGCCCGATGTCATCATCCTCGTTTACAACGATCACGCGTCCGCCTTCTCGC
>CAZLYG010000227.1:0-8396 GCA_964563075.1 uncultured Steroidobacteraceae bacterium
CCTCGTAGCGCTGCAGGCGCGCCTTGCTCTTCGCCTGGCGCGCCTTGGGGTTCTGGCGCACCCATTCGAGCTCGTGCTCGAGCGTACGCCGCAGCGCCTCCCGCTCACGCTCCTCCAGCTTCAAACGCTGCTCCTTCTGCTCGAGCCAGGAGGAGTAATTGCCGTGCCAGGGGATGCCGTGCCCCCGGTCCAGCTCGAGGATCCACTCGGCCACGTTATCCAGGAAGTAACGGTCGTGAGTCACGGCGATCACCGTGCTCGGGTATTCCTCGAGGTAGTGCTCCAGCCAGGTGATCGATTCGGCATCCAGGTGGTTCGTGGGCTCATCCAGCAACAGCATGTCCGGACTGGAAAGCAGCAGGCGGCACAGCGCCACGCGGCGCTTCTCGCCGCCGGACAGTGTCGCAATCTTCGTGTCCCAGGGGGGCAGGCGCAGCGCGTCGGCGGCGATCTCCAGCTTGCGCTCCAGCTCCCAGCCGCCGGCGGCATCGATGGCATCCTGCAGCTTGGCCTGCTCCTCCAGCAGCGCCGTCATCTCCTCGTCGGAGACCTCCTGGGTGAAGCGGTCGCTGATCTGATTGAAGCGCTCGAGGTTGCGGAAGGCCTCGCCCAGGCCTTCCATGACCGTGGCGCGCACCGTCTTGTCGGGGTCCAGCTGCGGCTCCTGCTGGAGGTAGCCGACGCGGATACCGCTCTGCGGGCTCGCCTCGCCGTCGATGTTCGTATCGAGCCCGGCCATGATCTTCAGCAGAGTGGATTTGCCGGCGCCGTTCAGGCCCAGGACCCCGATCTTGGCGCCCGGGAAGAACGAAAGGCTGATGTCGCGGAGGATGACCCGTTTCGGGGGCACCACCTTGGACACCCGGTTCATGGTGTAGATGTATTGGGCCATGGTCTGGAGGATTCTCGTGGAGATCGAACGGGAGCGCCTGTTGCCAGGCGTCCCCCATTATCCGGTACCGCCGCGCCATTATCGACGGTTTGTGGGACGGTTGGGATCCCAAGCGGGACCACGCGACTATTCGGCCCTACCGGGCCTCGCCCATCCGGGCCGGCCTCCGGCCGTTATCAGGGATTTAATCGCCAGCTGTACGCCCGCCCTGTGCTAGGCTTCGGCGCGAGTTTTCCACGGAGAAGCGCGCGCCTGACATGATTGCCGATGTGGCAGTGGTCGTGAGCGAGCGTCTGGCTCGGTATGGGTTCGGAGACGGCCATCCGTTCGGACCGGACCGCCATGCCGCCTTCGTGCGCGAGTTCGAGGCTCGCGGGTTGCACCAGAACCGCAAGGTCCGGCTGCTCGAGCCGCGGACTGCCTCGTACGAGGAGCTCCTGGCCTTTCACACTCCGGCGTACGTGGATTTCGTTCGCGAGCGCTCGGCCTCGGGTCAGGGGTTTCTGGACGCCGGCGATACGCCGGCGTTTCGCGGCGTTTATGAGGCCGCAGCCGTGGTCGTCGGTGCGACCCTCAACGCCGCCGAATCGATCATGGTGGAGGACACACGGCGCGCATTTGTCCCCATTGCCGGACTCCATCATGCCGCTCGCGACAAGGCCGCCGGATTCTGTGTATTCAACGACTGTGGGGTTGCGATCGAGCGCCTGCGCTCGCGATTCGGCCTCGAGCGCATCGCCTATGTGGACATCGATGCCCATCACGGCGATGGCGTGTTCTACGGGTTCGAGGATGACGCCGGTGTCATCGTTGCCGATGTGCACGAGGACGGGCATTACCTCTACCCCGGCACCGGAGGCTCGGAAGAAAAGGGGCGGGGCGATGCTCGCGGCACCAAGCTCAACGTGCCACTACCGCCGGGGGCCGACGATGCCGTGTTCGACCGCGTCTGGCCGGCGGTGATCGAGCACATCGGGCGGCACGACCCCCAGTTCATCATTCTTCAGTGCGGCGCCGACAGCCTGGAAGGCGACCCGATCACTCACCTGCGCCTGTCGGCGCGGGCTCACGGTCGAGCGGCCCGCGAGTTGTCGCAACTCGCCGAGCGGCTCGGACACGGCCGGGTGCTCGCTCTGGGCGGTGGTGGGTACAACCGCGCCAACCTGGCACAGGCCTGGAATGAGGTGGTCGAGAACCTGCTCAGTTGAGCCCTCGCGGGCGGATTACTCGCTGCTCACGCACCTCGCCCATCCGGTACACTCATCGGCCCACTTTGCCGCGCCCAGGAGGCCCGCAGCCCATGTTCCGGACGACGATGACCATCGAAGGCTTCGACCACGAGCTGGCGGAAGCGATCCTGGGTGAGCAGCGACGCCAGGAAGAGCACGTCGAGCTGATCGCGTCCGAGAACTACACCAGTCCGCGCGTGCTGGAGGCCCAGGGTTCTGTCCTCACCAACAAGTACGCGGAAGGCTATCCGGGCAAGCGCTATTACGGTGGCTGCGAGTTCGTCGACGTCGCCGAGCAGCTCGCCATCGACCGGGCAAAGCAGCTGTTCAATTGTGCCTATGCCAACGTGCAGCCCCACTCGGGATCACAGGCCAACGCCGCCGCGTACCTGGCCCTCGTGCAGCCCGGCGATGCCATCCTCGGCATGAGTCTGGATCACGGCGGCCATCTCACGCACGGCGCGAAGGTCAACTTCTCCGGCAAGTTCTTCCGCGCGGCGCAGTACGGAATCCGTCCTGACACGGGCGAAATCGACTACGAGCAGGTGCAGCGGCTCGCCGAGGAGCATCGGCCGAAGATGATCGTCGCGGGTTTCTCTGCTTATTCGCGCATCATCGACTGGGCGCGCTTCGCGTCGATCGCGCGCAGCGTCGGTGCCTACTTCGTGGTCGACATGGCCCATGTGGCGGGGCTCGTGGCAGCAGGTCTGTACCCGAGCCCGATCGAGCACGCCGACTTCGTGACGACGACGACGCACAAGACGCTCCGGGGTCCGCGTGGCGGGATGATTCTTGCGCGCGCCAATCCGGAGATCGAGAAGAAGCTCAGCTCGTTGGTGTTTCCTGGAACGCAGGGCGGCCCGTTGATGCACGTGATCGCCGCCAAGGCGGTTGCATTCCTGGAGGCTCTGCAGCCGGAGTTCAAGCAGTATCAGCGCCAGATACTCGACAACGCGCGCGCGATGAGCGCCCGTCTGATGAAGCGGGGATTTCAGGTCGTCTCCGGGGGCACGGACAACCACCTCTTCCTGCTGAGTCTCGTCGGCCGCGACATTACCGGCAAGGAGGCGGATGCGGCGCTCGGCCGTGCCAACATCACCGTCAACAAGAACGCCGTACCCAACGACCCGCGGCCACCCACCATCACGAGCGGCCTGCGATTGGGAACGCCGGCCTCCACGACCCGCGGCTTCAAGCACGCGCAGATCGAGCAGGTCGCCGATCTGCTGGCCGACATCCTGGACGCCGAAGGCGCGCAGTCCGCGATCGAGCGCGTGCGGCCGCAGGTTCTGGAGTTGTGTCGCCGGTTTCCGGTGTACGGTCCGTAAAACTTCTGGGGAGCGGCTCGCCGCATGCACTGCCCGTTCTGCGGCCACGTTGAGACCAAGGTCAACGACTCGCGTCTTGCCGGGGAAGGACGGCAGATCCGCCGTCGTCGCGAGTGTCTCTCATGCGGTGAGCGTTTCACGACCTTCGAGACTGCAGAGCTGGTCATGCCGGTCGTGGTCAAGGGAGACCGCTCGCGCGAGGCGTTCGATGAGGCGAAGCTCCGCGCAGGCATGGAGAAGGCGCTGGAGAAGCGTCCCGTAGCGCGCGAGGCGATCGATGAGGCCGTGAGCCGCCTGACGCACAGGGTGCGCACGCTGGGGGATCGGGAGATACCTGCGCGAGTGGTCGGCGAGTTCGTCATGGACGAGCTGCGTCAGCTGGATGAGGTCGCTTACGTGCGCTTCGCTTCCGTGTATCGCCAGTTCCAGGACGTCGAAGCCTTCCATGAAGAGATCGAGAAATTGCGCCGGCAGCGCGCCGAAGCGCAGGCTCCGGGAGCCGCGGCGGGTCAGGCCGGAACGGCGCGCAGCAAACGAACACATAAGCGCGAGGCGAATGTGAACACCGATCAGCTCTCATTGTTGCCCGGCGAGGACAAGGACAAGCCGGCCGTGCCGACCAAGTAGCGCATGTTCTCCGACTTCGACCGGTTTGCCATGACTCGCGCCCTGGAGCTGGCGGCGCGCGGCCTGGAGAGCACGGACCCCAACCCCCGCGTGGGCTGTGTGATCGCGCGGCGGGATCGCGTCATCGGCGAGGGATGGCATCGCAAAGCCGGTGAAGCTCATGCGGAGGTCGCTGCGCTCGGCACGGTAAAGGAGGACACGGAAGGCACTACCGCGTACGTCACTCTCGAGCCGTGCAGCCACTTTGGCCGCACGCCACCGTGCTGCGATGCATTGATCGCCGCCCGCGTGGCCAGAGTTGTCTATGCCGTCGCGGATCCCGATCCCCGGGTCAGCGGCAAAGGTGCCGAGGCATTGCAGAGTGCCGGCATCCGCGTCGACTCCGGTCTGATGGAAGCAGAAGCCATCGAGCTCAATCTCGGTTTCCTGCAGCGTATGCAATACGGCCGCCCCTGGGTGCGGCTGAAGCTGGCAATGAGCCTCGATGGGCGCACCGCCCTCGCGAACGGTAAGAGTCAGTGGATCACGAGTGAAGCTTCGCGAATCGACGTGCAGCATTGGCGTGCGCGCAGCTCGGCAATACTGACTGGAGCGAGCACCGTCGTGGTCGATGATCCCCGGCTGGACGTGCGACTACCGCCTCTCGAGGGAGAGGAGTCGAGGCGGCAACCCATCCGTGTCGTGCTCGACAGCCAGCTGCGTACGCCGCCTGGAGCTCGAATGTTCACCACTGGAGGCGACGTGGTGATTCTGACATCGGGCACGCCGGACATGACGCGCGTGGCCGCTCTGGAAGAGCGGGGCGCGCAGATCGAAGCCATGCCGCTGGATGAAGGTCGCGTCGATCTGCCGGCCACCTTGCAGCGCCTCGCCGAGCTGCAGGTCAACGAGGTGCTCGTCGAAGCCGGGCCCACCCTGGCCGGGCAGCTGCTGCGTCGCCAGCTCATCGATGAGATGCTGCTGTATATCGCGCCGAAGCTGCTGGGTCCTCAGGCTCGGGCGCTCATCGACATGCCGCGACTGGACTATCTGGAGTACGCTCCGGAGTTCGCCCTGGAAGGGGTCAAGAAGCTCGGCGATGACATGTGCGTTCGCTTGCGGCCGCGAGGTTGAGTCATGTTCACGGGAATCATCGTCGATGTTGGGACAGTGAAGGCGCGGGAGCCTCGTGGCGGCGACCTGCGCTTGGTAATTGAACCCAACAGCGTCGATCCCTCGAGTTTGGGTCTCGGGGACAGCATCTGCGTGCAGGGTTGCTGCCTGACCGTGGCGGAATTGATCGGTCCTGCGTTTGCAGCCGACGTCTCGCGTGAGACCCTCTCGCTGACAACGCTTGGGGACTTCGTCGTTGGGTCACCGGTGAATCTTGAGCCATCGCTCAAGGTGGGTGATGCGCTTGGTGGGCACCTCGTGTCGGGTCACGTCGACGGCGTCGCTCGCGTCGATGCACTCTCGGACGACGCGCGCTCGACACGCGTGAAGATTACCGTGCCCGCGCATCTGGCGAAGTACCTTGCCCGCAAGGGGTCGGTGGCAATCGACGGGGTCAGCCTTACGGTTAACGAAGTCGAAGGCGCGACGTTCGGAGTCAACCTCATTCCGCATACGCAGCAGGTGACTACGTTGGGGCGGCTCGCTCCTGGCACGCGTGTCAATGTGGAGGTCGATCAGGTGGCGCGCTACGTCGAACGGCTCCTGGGCCCATCGGGAGGCGATAGTCTCGCGTAAGTGAACGCGTCCCTGCGCTCACCCCGATCGGCAGCCCGCTCAGTGGCAGCCGGAACCCGTGCCCGCATCGAGTCGCAGCAGGTAGTCAGTAGAGATCGTCTGTGTGGCGTCCAAGCCCTGCACGCGCACGTGGATCCCACTGCCGGTGCGGAAGGCGATATTGGAGGTGCCGCTGTTGACAGCTCCCGGAACTGCGAGAGTGACTATGCCATTCTGCGCGGGCCCGAAGGCAGGGTCGAACTGTCCGGAGGTCGTCAGTCGCACGACGATCGCGTTGTTCACTGTCTGCTGCGCGTTCGATTGAGTTCCTGCGATGAGGATCTTGTCGTTGTTCTGCAGGGCAACCTGGTACCCGTGGATGCCGGCCAGCACGAGTGAGCCCGTGCCATTAAATGTCGGGTCAGGCGAGCCGCTGGCGGTGAGTCGGATGACGCCCGTGCCATCGTTGCCGGTGACACCCATGCCCCCAACGATGACGATCTTGCCGTCCGATTGCACGGCCAGCTTGCGCCCGTCGGCGAGAACACCGGTGCCGAAGCTCACGGCAGTCATTCCTGCGCTCGTGCCGAAGCTGCTATCGAGCACGCCGTTCCCCAGCAGACGAGCGACAAAAAACTGCAGCTGGCTGTTGGGGTCGCCTACGCGGCCGCCGACCAGAATGGAGCCGTCGGATTGAACGGAGAGGTCGGTGGCCTTGCCGAATGGCCCGAAGGCTCCCGTGTAAAAGTAGCTGAAGCCGCTGGCCCCAAAGGAAGTGTCCAGGGCGCCGGCGGGTGTGACTTTGAAGACGACGGGCTGGCGACTGGAGGATGAGTTGGGAAAGCCACTCGTCGCGACGAGAACGCTGCCATCTGAGGTCGCCTCGATGGCCCAGGGCCCGGTGGCTCCCGCCAGCGGAATGGAAGCTATTCCGGCGGAACCGTAGGAAGCATCGAGAGCTCCTGCGGCGGAGTATCGGTAGATGTCGATGGTGGTCTGGTCCGCGGACACCACCGCGATCAGCAGGTTTCCGGCGCTATCGCCCGTGAGCGTGGCATCGACGGCCGCAAGCCCTGACGGAGGCGGTACTACGGAGCCGAAGCCTCCGAAGGACAAGTCGCGCGCACCGTCTGATCTTACCTTGATGATGTCGGGAATGGGGTTACCGCCCGAATCCGCCGCGGCGGTGGAGACCGAGTAAGAGGCACCCGCGCCATCGATGATCTCCGCTTCTCCGGCAACGCTGGCGTTCACAACCGGAGATATCTGGACATAGCCGTTATGGGCAGTGCCGAAGCGGGTGTCTACCTGACCTGCGGTGCAGGTCGACTGGGCGAGAATGGCGGCAGAGTGACTACACAACAGGCCGCCGGCGACTGCAAGGAACACTCTCTTCATGCTGCAATCCCTCGTATGTCAACTGTGGAAGCCGTGCTCGGCTCGCCGCCGCTACGGGCGCGGAGGCAAACAGGGCGCGCGCAAAGCTACTCGAACATCGTGTCGTCCCGCACAACGCGCTTCGCAGTTCCGCTGCAATCGCTAGTCGTGCGCAGCCGCGTCCGACATAAAGGCGCGACCCATGACATAAGGGCGTAGACAATGGCCGCCAGTTGACGCGGTCCGCCTCGTTTGCATCACTTCTGCCGGAGGGTGGCGGTGAAGCCGATCGGCCGAGACTCCGGGTTCTGCAGCTCGCGCAGAGCGTCGAAGATCCGCGTCAGCATCTGGTCGTAGGTGCCGAACTTCCTGCTCGTGCCTTTCTCGATCTCGTCGAGTCGCCGGGCGAGCTGTTTGTTGGAAGCGAGCAGCTCGCGCAGCTGTACGAACGCACGCACGATATGGATGCTCATCTCAACGGCGCGCGGGCTGTTGAGTACCGTTGCAGCCATGATCGAGCCGTGCTCCGTGAATACGTAGGGCGCGAAGCGCTCGTTGCGGCGGGCCCGGGATGCGGTCACAGTTTGTGACCGCATGGGCCCATTGGATGCGGTCACAGTTTGTGACCGGATCAGAGCGCGCGCTTCCGTGCGGCTCAGCCGGAACATGAAATCCCGGGGAAAGCGCTCCAGATTGCGCTTGACGGCCTGGTTCAGCGCCTTGGTGGGCACGCCGTACAGCTCGGCCAGCTCGCTATCCAGCAGAACCTTGTGTCCGCGGAATGCCAGGATCGAGCGCGTGATCTGCTCGACTGGCAGGATAGCCGTGCGTCTGCTGCTCATGACATTGCCCCCCGTGCCACCCGTTATCCGGTTCGACTGTCAGTATGGAAGGAGGCACGCAGAAGGCGAGGAGGCGAATCTGCGCTGCACTGCCGGATTCAGCGTTGTTTTCGCGGCGCCAGAGCCGATTCGGCCCGGGGGCGACACAGCCCCGTGTTCGCGGCCCTTGCCGGGGGTCTTGACCGCACTGCACCCGCCTACGGTCGCGGCCTGCGGGGAACGCCGGCAAAGTCGCGGTGCAGGGCCAAATCCGTATACTGGCGGTCACGTCACTGTGAAGAAACCTGGGTACCCCATGGCCAACGTCATTCCGCTCGGAGCCAAGAGTGCTTCCAGCCCCGGCACCGGGCTCAATACCGTCGATGAAATCGTCGCGGATCTCAAAGCCGGGCGC
>CAZLYG010000228.1:0-8376 GCA_964563075.1 uncultured Steroidobacteraceae bacterium
GTGCCGTCGAAGCATTTGACGTCCGCCTCGACGTACGCGCCCGACACCCCAACCGTCGCCGCCGGATGATTGCTCGTCGGGATCGCCAGCTGATATCCCGCCTGAACGGTATTGCCAGTGCCCACCAGCAGCGGGAAGAAGCCCAGTCGGTCCAATGACATCACGACGGTCCCACCGGAGTTCCAATCGTTGGGGAACTTCGGCTCGCCGCCCAGGCCGCGCCACCACCAGGTCCAGCGCTTGTAGTCGAGCGCCGGATAGGGGTTGACTTCGACGTCCGAGCTGACCGCCTGGCCGAGCATGTACTTGTCGACGAAGGCCGCGATCGCCGGAGCTTCGGCGGGCAGCGTGGCGCAGTGCTGGTGTCCGCCGTCGATATAGAAACCGTAGCGGTCGCCGATTCCCAACGTGTCGTAAATCTCCTGCGTTGCCCGTGCCGAGATGTAGTTGGACCGGTTGGATAGCCAGTAGAAATCAGTGTTACCCGTCTCGAGCAGAGCGCGCGGGGCCACCATTGCCATCAACTCATGGTGATCCACGGGCAGCTTGTAGACGTTGTCGCCGGCGAATTGCTTCATCTGCCCGGCGAACCAGTTGTAGTCGGTGTCGTCGACATCCTCCACCGAGCCCTGCGCCTCGATCTCATGCGAGACCCGCCATGCCGGCGCCCCGCCGCCGCCGTTTTCCTGGGCAATCGTCAGCGCAACGCGCTCGTCGAACGCGCCGGCAAACAGCGCCATCTTGCCCGCATAGGAGCAGCCCGTGACGGCCAGGTGCTTCACGTCGATGGGCAGCGGATCGACCGCCTGATGACTGGCGATTTCGATTCCGTCGATGAGGCGGCTCACCCCCCAGGCCCACGCGGCGTACTGCCCGGAATTGCTGGTGCCGCTGCAGACGCCCGCGCACAGCTCAGGATAGAGCTGATAGAAAGGGTCCTGGGTGTGATCGCTCACGCCGAAAAAAGAATATTCGGTGACATCGTTGTGGAAGAAATCGATGGTGGCCACCGGCTGGCCCGCAAACACGCTCGCCGGGAGACTGCCGTAGTTGGGAATCGGCGGCACGAAGAACGGCGGGAATGCCAGACTCATCGCGATCACGGCCGGAAACGGTCCGTTGCCCATTCCCTGCGGAATGTACACGCGCTCGTTCAACGTCACCGATTTGCCGTTCCGCGTCACCACCACGGTCAGCGAGCCGGCGTTCGATCCTGCCGCCGCCGGCGTATAGGAAGCGGTGATGGTGCAGTCCGAACAGTCCGGCTTCGGGCCGATCTCGTACTTCTCAATGGCGGCCTTGATCTCGTTGCGCCGCCGCTCCCAGCTCACGATGGAATTGTCGCGCGGACTTCCGTCGAAGGACGCAAACGGATCCGGCAGTGGCCGCACGATTGGCAGCTGCGCGAACGACGGGAATACGGGCGCAGGATAATGGGCGCCCGTATTCTCGACGTTGTAGACGAGTGGCAGGTCGTGACGACAAGCCTCGTGCGAGGCCGTGGACGAATCGCAGTCCTGTGCCCTGGAAGAATGTGAACCGCTGAGCAACACCGCAAGCAGCGCGGCGCCTATCCAACGAGCTGACGGCATCATGATCCCTACCCTCCCTCGCATGGCATGGCGAATGAGTCCGGGCCTGCTCCCGACGCTTCAAACTCCATTCACCGCACCATCCCCATCGATGACTGTTGGTTAACTTTTCCTGAAGCGCACAAGACCTCATGCAGATGGCGTCGCACCGCCTGCACCGCATTGATTCGGATTGTGAGCGCTAACATAACGACGCGTAGTCACCGGTGTCAAGAGCGTTCCGGAGTGTTAGATTCAGGCGCTGCGTCAGCTGAAGCGCGACTGTGCGAGTGGGAGGTCGCAATCGTCACTGGTCACGCGGAAGGTTACAAACGCGCGAGGCACACGCGCGAATGACACGCGTGCACGGCGCCGTCTGCCCCGAGAGGCACACGCGTGCACGCCGCCTGCACTGCGTGCTGTTCGCGCGCGTAGTACCGCGCCGTTCGCGTCCCCGCCGCGCGCGCCGTTTTACGTCCCGCGCCCCGCGCGCCGTTTTACGCCCCGCGCCCCGCGCGCCGTTTTACGTCCCGCGCCCCGCGCGCCGTTTTACGCCCCGCGCCCCGCGCGCCGCTTCCGGTGTCAGGCCCGATCTAACTACCGGGGATGCAGGAGCAACTTCTGCGCGCGCCAGTTGAGCAGTTCGGCCACGTAGATCTCGTTCTCCGCGGGGCAGGCGAGCTCGTGGATCCAGCCGAACTTCTTCAACACCCTACCCGTGCTGCCCAACCAGCCGAGCACTTTGCCGTCCAGTGTCAGCTTGTAGATGCGGCCAGGGAAGGCATCCGCGACATAGAGATATTGAGTGGGCCCGGGCGTGATGCACAGCGCCCAGGGCGAGCCCGGGTGCAACGTGCCGTTGCCGGCCGGAGCCGCGCCGGTTTCAGCCGGTCGATTCCCAATGAGGACCTGTGCGTCGCGCGGTGCCGGCACGTCGATACGCAGAATCGTCAGCAGCTTGCCCGAAGTGTCGAACACCTGGATGCGAGCGTTGCCCCGATCCGCGACGTAAATGCGATCCTTGCGGTCGATGGCGATCGAGTGCAGCGTGTTGAATTGCCCCGGCCCCGAGCCCGGCTCACCCCAGGTACCTACCCAGTTGCCCTCGCGATCGAATTTCGCGACGCGCGAGTTGATGTACCCGTCGCTGATGTAGGTATTGCCGGCCGAGTCCCACGCCATGTCGGTAACCTGGCGAAACAGTCCGTTGACCGGCGGCAGCGGCGGTTTCGGGTGCCCGAGCGGGTGCGCGCTCTCATCCGCAGCCTCCGCCTTACGGCCAAACACCATCGTTACACGGCCTTGCGGATTGAACCGGACGACGACGTCCGAGCCCTTGTCGGCCACCCAGATGTTGTCGTCCCGGTCCACTCGCACAGCGTGGGCGTACGACCAGGCGTAAAGATTGCGCCCGATCTCGCGCAGGTACTGGCCATTGGCATCGAACTCCAGCAGTTGCGCAGCCGCTGCGCCGTAAGCAGGCCCGCTGGTATTGCCTCGCGACAGCACGAACACGTGTCCCTTGGAGTTGACGGCGATGCCGGCCACTTCGCCGAAATACATGTCGGCGGGCAGGTGCAGGAAGTCGGGCACGGAGTCGAACGGAATCTCCGGGGGCTGGGTCTGCGCCTCGGATGCCGCGACTCTAGCCAGCAGCAACACGATTCCCAGCACGAGTCCGATCGCTTTCATGAATCCCCCTGGTGCGGTCCGGGTTGTCCCACCTGCTCCTGCGCACGATACCAGCCATGTCTCGAGAGTCGAAACGGAATGGCCACCTCGCGGTCAATCATGGACCTGACAAGAGCCTGCCACTGCCGACAGCAGTGCGCCCGTCAGGGCCTCGCCAGGTTGCAGAAGTCGCTATGCTGGAGGGAAGCCCATGAACGATTCTTGTTATCGCCGCGGCCCTCGCAACACGGTCTTTGTGACCGGCGTGCTCCTCTCATTGCTGACGCCCTGGATGTTCCCACAGACGGCATCGGCCGATCCGGCCGCCACCCAGACACTGTGGCTGGAAGGGAACCACCTCAAGCTCAAGACCAGTGTCTATGCGAGCGCGAAGCTCACTGCCCACCCCGTTCTGATCGTCGTGCTGCACGGTGACCTGGAGGGATATCGGGAGATTCCGCAGAACACCTATGAGTACGTGTTCGCCGATGAGGTCGCTCGAAGAATCGACGATGTCGTAGTGGCAGCGATTCTGCGTCCTGGATACCAGGACCACAGCGGCGACCGCTCGGAGGGTGATGCCGGGCTGGCCACCGGCGACAACTACACGCCGGAAGTCGTCGATGCCATCGCGGAGGTCATCACGCAGTTGCAGGCGAGATACCATCCGGCTCACACCGTGCTGGCAGGACATTCGGGCGGCGCGGCGATCACAGCCGACTTGCTCGGCCGACACCCCTCGGCAGTGGACGGTGCGCTGCTGGTCTCGTGCCCCTGCGACCTGCCTGCGTGGCGGAAGTACATGGCGGGACGACGGAATAACAACCCCATCTGGTCGATGCCGATACACGCGCTCTCGCCGCAGGACCTCGCAAACAATCTCTCCCCTACGGTGCACGTCGCGGTGCTCGTAGGGGCGAAGGACGATGTGGCACCGCCGTGGATGAGCAGACAGTACGTTGCGGCGGTGAAGAAGCGTGACCCGAGCGTCTCCCTGACCATCGCACCGGGCTTGGGACACAACATCCTGCTGGAGCCCGTCAGCTATGCCCAGTTGCAGAGCGTCGTGGCGGGCCTGCGCCGACGAAATTAGAATTTTGATTCTAATCCAAGTCTTGCACTATCCCGCAGCGCTCAACCGCGTGGAGGAGAGGTGGCCCGGGCGTCCGCCGGACGCGGCGTGATCTGGCGTATCGTGGTGCCCGGTCTCCTGCATCTGTTGAGCTGTCTTAGAGTTGAGCCCTGGGGCGGACCGGGCATGAGAAGGTAGGTTCATGGCGGCGTCCAAGCGGGTTCCATTGGGTCTGGTCGCGGCGGGCGCAGGAGCGCTCGCCCTGTTCGGCTGGGCTCTGTTCCATGGGACGCGGTCGTCCACCCCTACCCCGCAGCCGGCCACTGCCATCGCCGTCGCCAAGGTCGAAAGGCGCGATGTGCCCGTGTCGATCAATGCACTCGCGCAAGCCCAGGGGTGGCAAACCGTCGTCGTACGCGCCCAGGTGAATGGCACCCTGGTGAAGGTGCCCGTGCGCGAGGGATCCGACGTGGCCAAGGGCGACCTCATCGCAGAGATCGATCCGGCCCCATTCCGGGCAGTGCTGATGCAGGCGCAGGGGGCCCTGGGCCGTGACCAGGCTCAGCTCGACCTGGCCAAGTTGAAGCTGACTCGCTATCGCCAGCTCGGCGAAGAGGACTCCATCGCGGGACTGGATGTGGAGAGCCAGGCGGCCGAGGTCAGCCAGCTGGAGGGCACCGTCATGGTTGATAAGGGCCAGGTCGCCGCGGCCCAGGTCAACCTGAACTACACCCGCATTCTTGCACCCGTGGCCGGGCGGGTCGGAGTTCGCTACGTCGATGCCGGCAACGTGGTCTCGACGACCGACACCAGCGGGATCGTGACCATCAACCAGATCTCTCCGATCGCGGTGAACTTCACCGTGCCGCAAGGTGAGTTTCAGCGGCTCGCGCAGGTTTCCGACGGCTTTCGCAAGACGCTGATCACCCAGGCCTACAGCCAGGAGACCGGCCAGCTTCTGGACACTGGCGAACTGGTGGTGGTCGACAATCGCGTGGATCCTTCGACTGCGACCGTGCAACTGAAGGCTCGCTTTGCCAACCCCGGGCGACGCCTGTGGCCGGGTCAGCTATTGAACGTGAGGCTGACACTTCAGACCGTGCACAACGTGCTGGCGCTACCCACCGCCGCCGTCAACATGGGACCGAAGGGACCGTATACGTACGTGGTCAAGGACGACAGGGCGGAAATGCGTCCACTGGACATCGACCTCCGGCAGGATGATCTCACGGTGGTGAAATCCGGCGTGGCGGACGGTGAGATCGTCGTCATCGAAGGCCAGACTTCGCTGCGACCCGGCGCCCGGGTCGCCGTACGGCACACCTCCGAATCCGCCGACACAGAAGCCGAGGGCGGGTCTCCCCGGACATGAACATTTCCGCTCCCTTCATCCGCCGGCCCATTGCGACATCACTCATCGCCACCGCCCTGCTGGGCCTCGGTCTGATCGCCTATTTCAAGCTGCCCGTGGCGGCACTTCCGCAGGTGGACGCACCCACCATCCAGGTCAACGCATCCCTGCCGGGGGCCAGTCCCGAGACCATGGCCTCGAATGTGGCCACGCCGCTGGAGCGACAGCTCTCGCTGATCTCCGGCGTCACGCAGATGACCTCGAGCAGCAGCCTGGGACAGACCTCCGTCACGCTGCAATTCGACCTCGACCGCAACATCGATGCCGCCGCGCAGGACGTGCAGTCAGCCATCAACGCCGCCGGCGGTCAGCTCCCTGCCAACCTGCCCAACCCCCCGACGCTCCGCAAGGTCAACCCGGCCGATAACTCGGTCCTGATCATCGCGATGAGCTCCGACACCCTGCCGATCAACATCGTCAGCGACTACGCCGACAGCATCGTCGCCCAGCAGGTCTCGCGCATCAGGGGCGTCGGCCAGGTGAATCTCGGGGGCTTCCGCAAGCCGGCGATCCGCATCCAGATCGACCCGCGCAAGACCGCCGCGCTGGGGCTGCAACTGGACCAGATCCGCTCCACCATTGCCCAGGCCACCGTGAATGCACCCAAGGGCCAGCTGATTGGCCGGCGACAGAGCCTGACGGTGTATGCGGACGATCAGGCGGTGGATCCGCGAACCTGGAACGACCTCATCGTCGGCTACAGGAACGGCGCGCCGATCCGCGTGAGCGACCTGGGCCAGGCCACGTTCGGCGTCGAGAACGACCAGGGCGGCGGCTACAGCGAAGTCGGCAAGGCGGGCAAGTTCCAATCGCTCAAGAGTGGCCCGGCGGTTCACGTGATCGTGTTCAAGCAACCCGGCGCCAATGTCATCGAAACCGTCGAGGCCGTGAAGGCCGCGATACCCCAGCTGCGCGCAGCCGTGCCACCCGCCATCAACATGGATGTCATCGCCGACCGCACTCTCACCATCCGCGCTTCCGTGTACGAGGTGAAGAAGACACTGCTGATCACCGTCGCGCTGGTGGTCATAGTGATCTTCATGTTCCTGCGCAATGTCATGGCAACCGCCATTCCCTCGGCGGTCATCCCAGTGTCGCTGCTGGCGACCGCGGCCGTGATGCTGGCTCTGCACTTCACCCTCGACAATCTGAGCCTGATGGCATTGACCATCGCGGTCGGGTTCGTCGTCGATGACGCCATCGTGATGGTCGAAGCTATCTGGCGGCGCGTCGAGCACGGCCAGCGACCCTTCGAGGCGGCACTCGCGGGATCGCGTGAGATCGGCTTCACCATCCTGACCATCTCGCTTTCCCTGATTGCGGTGTTCACGCCAGTCATGTTCATGGGCGGTGTCGTAGGAATCATCATGCGCGAGTTCGCGCTGACGCTCAGCGCCGCCGTACTGGTATCCGTGGCCCTGTCGCTGACACTGACTCCGATGCTGTGCGCGCGCTATCTGACAGCGCCCAGGCCGCCAACGTTCAGGATAATCAAGGCACTGGAGGAAGGTTTCCGGAGACTCGAGCACAGTTACGCCAACGGCCTGGAAGTCGTGCTGCGCCACAAGGGCACCACCCTTCTGGCATTCGTCTGCACGCTGGCGCTGGCGGCAATGCTCTATGCCACCGCGCGCACCGGCTTTTTTCCGCAGCAGGACACCGGCTTTCTGAACGGGACTCTGGTTGCCCCACAGGGCTCCTCCTATGCCTACACCGACAGGAAGGCGCTCGAGGCGGCGAAGATCATCGCAGCGGATCCCGATGTCTACGAGGTTCACTACAATGCCGGCAATTCGGCCCAGGCCTCGGTGAACATCGGATTGCGCTCACTGGAGGATGGCCGCACGGCCACTGCCAATCAAATCATCGACCGGCTGCGTCCCGAGCTGGCCAGGATCGTGGGTGTGCAGGTGATCCTGCAGGCGATGCAGGACATCACCATCGGCGGCCGCGTTTCCCGCGCGCAGTACCAATACACGCTGTTCGACAGCGATCTGGAGGAGCTCAACGACTGGACGCCGCGCCTGGTCGAGGCCTTGCAGAGGGTGCCCGAGCTGAAGGACGTCACCTCGGATCAGCAATCGCAGGCGCCTTCGGCCAACCTCGCCATCGACCGCGATGCCGCCGGCCGCTTCGGCATCTCGCCGGCCGACATCGATGCCGCCATCTACAACCAGATCGGCCAGCGGCAGGTGGCGCAGTACTTCACACAACTGAACTCCTACCACGTGATCATGGAGGCTCCACCGAACATGCAGGTCGGCCCGGAGCTGTTCAACGCCGTGTTCCTCGTCTCACCGCTCACCGGCAAGCCGGTGCCCTTGAGCAGCCTGGTCAAGATCAACACCACGCGCATGCGCAGCCTGTCCATCCAGCATCAGGGCCAGTTTCCCGCCGCGACCATCTCTTTCAACCTGGCGCCCGGGGTGTCGCTGGGCACAGCGACGGCTATCGTGGAGAGAACACGGCAGGCCATGGGGACCCCGGCCACGCTGGAAGGCTCGTTCCAGGGTAACGCCCAGGCATTCCAACAGTCGCTGCAGGACGAGCCGATCCTCATCGTGGCCGCACTGCTGTCGGTTTATGTGATCCTCGGGGTTCTCTACGAGAGTTACTTCCACCCGCTGACGATCCTGTCGACCTTGCCGTCG
>CAZLYG010000229.1:0-1194 GCA_964563075.1 uncultured Steroidobacteraceae bacterium
GATCCCTGTCGTAAGAGGTCCTGTCCCAGGAGGTGAAGGCCTCCGGGTCGGTGCCGTTCTCACTGGACTGATGATGCTCGAGGCCGCTCTCCTGAATCTGGTCGCTCAGGGAGTAGAGGAAATCGTAATGTGCGTAGTGATGCGATCCGAACAGCCGGTAGGCCTGTTGTATCAGCGAGCGATAGGCGGCGAGCTGCTCCGGCTTGATCTCCAGGAACTGCGCGCGATCGGCGAACACATCCAGATGAACCGGCACCGCGGCGCCCGGGTCGAGATCCAGCCGCGCCGCATAGCGACCGGCGTAGAGGGGGCTGTCGACGAGTGTCTCCAGAGGCACCGTCTTGAACGTACTCCGCGCTCCCTGGGAGCTCGCTGTCTCCAACGCCGTGCCGAACTGCCATCCCGCGGGGAGTGTCAGCGAGACGCTGGCGGGGATCCTGCGCGTGTAGTAGCCCGCCGGATAGAGCACCAACTCGTTCCACTCGATCATCAGGAGATCCGGGCTGGTCTCCATATCGCCGACCTTGGCGCTGGTGGGCGCAAGATACGTGAACTCGATGTCGACCTGCCGCGTGCCTGAGGGCGGATGGATGCGAAACGCGAATACGTCGGCAGGATCACGCGTCCAGGGGACCCTCGTGCCGCCGGCCGTGATCTGCAGCCCGGCCAGTCTGTCGATCGGGCCCTCGGGGGCGTGCGTCCCCGGCAACCACTTGGGATAGAGCAGCACCGTGTTCGATCCGACCCCACTCAGGGTCTCGCGCACACGAACCAGACTGCGGCTGACATCGGAGGCATCGACATCAAGATGGATCTCACCCGGATATGCCCGGTCCAGGGGTGGCTTGATCGGCATGATCGGTGCAATGACGCTCGGACCCGGGCTGCCCTGCGCCAGCGCGAGGGTTGCCGCCAGAAGGGAGCTCACCAACCCGACCCTGCCTGCGTTCATGGCCTAGTCCCAACCGCCCTTGGCCAGTTCCAGGGGGAAAATGCGTATGAACGCCTCGACCGCGTGGATATGTCCGTCGTACACCTTGAACGCTTCAAAGGCCGTGAGCTGATCGCCCGTGGGCTCGCGCACCCCCCAGTTCAGGCGCAACAGGGCTATGCCCATCCGCTCGTCCACGCCGACGATGCGTGTCGTCACGTGACCCAGGCGCTTGAAGATGGCGAGCGACTGAGTGGAGATAT
>CAZLYG010000229.1:1204-8360 GCA_964563075.1 uncultured Steroidobacteraceae bacterium
GCAGCCGGGTGCGAAAGTGCAGTCCGGCCCCGCCATGATCTGGCCGTTCTCGTGCCGATACGCTGTCGGTGTAAAGGGGGCGCCCACGTCGGCGAAGGTTTTCGCGGCGTTCAGCCCTTCCGGGTATTTCAGCGCTGCCTTGAGCACGTCGTCACGAGAGTCGAGCTGTTCTGGCCGCGGCGCGTGGTTCATCTCTTCGGTAGGCGCGCTCAGTCCGTCGATGTTGAAAATGAGTCCTTCGCTACGGCTGCGGGTCGCAACCATCTCGATCTCGGTGATCTTCTGGTCGACTATCTTGAGGCGCACGACCAGCAGAATTGGCGCGCCGCTCTCCTCCACGATGGAGGCGGCGGTAGCCATGCCGCCACGCTCGTCTAGAAAGTCCTGCCGGTAGCCACGCAGACGAGTCACCGTATGCACCAGGCCAACCTTCGCCAGCGGCTTCTCGATGGCGTCCTCAGTGACGCGCACCTTGTCACTGAGAGGCAGGCCGCTGGTATCGTGCTTCAAGAGGGCATACAGATACTCGGTGAGCATGCTGCGCAGGCATTCCCGGTCGCAGCTCGGAGCGGGCGCGGGTGCAGGTTTGTGTGCCGCCTGCACAGTGGACACGGTGGATGCGCAGGCAAGCAGAATCAGCCACAACGAAGTGAATTTTTTCATGTTTCCCCCTTGAGCATGCGGTCGACCTCGGACGTGGGTGCGCTACACGCCGCCGCCGCGAAAGTGACGAGGATCGACCAAGCTACTGCTTCCAGCCTTCCGGCGGCTCGGTACCGCCCTTGATCTGGCGCGTCTTGTAGCGCCACTGGCCTTTCACCTTGACGAACGTGGCATATTCCCGGCCCTGCGTCCTGATGCTCGGCTTATCGCCCTGCTTCTCCATCAGGAATTCGGTGAAGATCAATTCAGAGGTGGCCGTGGTGCCGTGCACGACAATGAGCGGGTTGCTGATCGTGACATTGAAGGAGTAGGCCTTCCCGGGCCCGCCGTTGGCCGCCGCCCGCTCATAAGCCTTGGCGATGCCGTCCTTTCCCTTGAAGTGGTTGGTGCCGAGGATCAGCTCAGCGTCGTCGGCGTAGAAATCCGTAAAGCTTTCACTGTCCTTGCCGAAGTTGTAGTAGTAACGCGTGATCAGATCCTGGATCTGCGCACGGTCGCTGAGCTCCCGGGCCGTCAACTCCTGCGCCTGCACCGCCGCCGGAACGGCCGGCAGCGCAAGGCAGAAGCTGAGGCCGAGCGCACCCATCCAGAGCTGTCTCGAACGCTTGGCGAAACTATTCACGTGCAACCCCCCGGGCCCATTGTTGTCGGCGTCCATTATATACTTCACGAGTGCCGAACTACCCGCGCATCCAACTCAAGTACTTCGACGTGCGCGGTCGCGCTCAATTCCTGCGCTATTTCCTGCTCTGCCGGGATGTTCCTTTCGAGGATGACAGGGTCTCGCTGGCCGCTGGCTTCGAGGCCTGGCAGGCGATTCGGCCGGATCGGACGATAAGCGGGCCGTTCCAGAAGTTACCCGTTCTGCGTTGGGGCGACCGCACGGTCTGCGAGACGAGCGTCATGGCGGGCTTTCTGCACCGCACTTTGGGCGATGCCAGCCTGCTGAGCGAGGCGGAGAACCTTCGCCACGAGATGCTGATTTCCAGTGTCCATGTGGACCTCATGATGCCGCTCGCCCTGCTGCTGTGGTCAGATATCATGTCCCCGGGGGCGGATTTCGGCACGATCGCAAAACGACGCTTCGAGCGCATGCAAGACCATTTCGGCATTCTTGAGCGGACGCTCCTGGAGTGGCAGTGGCTCGAGCACACGGCAGCGCGTCCCGTCATGGTCGCGGACTGCATTCTCTGGGACCAGATCAACGCCGCACAGGACGTCTTCGGCGACGAGCTCAGCCTCGAAGCGACGCCAACACTTGCCCGCTTCTATCGCGAGTGCACGGGACGTGAAACATTCGAGCGCCTGCTGCGGGAGAAGCCCTGTCAGGTGACGGGACGGCCCGGGGAAGCAGATTGCGTCACCCGGATCCGTCAGAGTGTCACGTCCATCTAGCGGAACGGCGTGAGCCCGACAACCTGCGGCCATCATTAGATGCGTGAGCGCGCAGGGGCGTGTCCCCCGCCCGAAACGCCACGCGCGAGCGCGCTCACGGCGTCAGAGGTATTTCCTTGAGCATCGGAATCTCCGCCGCGCTCTTGCCCTTGGGGATGGTGAGGAGGTACGCATAGATGTCCGCAACATCTGCATCGGACATGACCACGGCGGTGTAGACGGGCATCCGGATCCGCGGGCGCCGTAGCTGGAGTTTGAACGCCTCGATCGGAATCGGTCCTGGCGCCAACCGCGGCCCGGCACCACCGGCACCCCGGGTGCCGTGACACTGATAACACCCGGTTGCGAGATAGAGCTCCTTTCCACGGGTTGCATTCCCTGCAGAATCGGCCGCCAGGCCGACCGAGATGCTGGCGCCGAGTACTATCGCAAGCGTCAGGAGGACCCGGGTTACAACAGGCTGCGTCATCGTTGGAATGGATCGCATCGCTCAGCGCCCCTGTGCCACGACGTCCACCAAAGCGGGTTCGCCTTTGCGAACCACCGCCAGAGCGCGCTTCAGCGCGGGTCCGAGATCACGTGGATTCTCGATCGGTCCCTCGCCATGCACGCCCATGCTGCGAGCCATTGCCGCATAGTCGATGTGCGGATCCTCTATGCGACAGCCGATGCGGACGCGGTCGATGCCGCGCTGCCGGCGATTGGCAATCGCCTGCAGCTGCATGATCTCCGTGTGATACGCCCGATTGTTGTGGACCACGTAGAGAATCGGAATTCGCTCGTGGGCGGCTGTCCAGAGAATGCCCGGGCCAAACATCAGATCACCGTCCCCGATGATGCTGATGCTGAGCCGTCCATACTTCTGATTGGCGAGGGCCGCACCGAGTGTCGCGGGCGATATGTAGCCGATCCCGGCGGCGCCGTGCGAGCCGATGTATTGATAGTGCTTGTCCGCGGTCCACAGGTTCTGTGGCACATTGCCCTGGAACCCCGAAGGGGAGAGGAGCGACCAGTCCTCCAACTTGATCTGTTCGTAGATCTCCATGCACATCCGGGCGGTGGAGATCGGGCTGTCGTCCCAGCCGTTCGCCGCAGCTTCCTTCGCCGCCTCCATGGCGTCCCGATGCGCCTCCGCGAATGCCTTGCCGCGAGCTTCGAGCGCGGCGCGTCGACCCGCGGGCATCTGCTTCCTGACTTCCTCGATGAGCATCGGCAATGTCGCTTCCGCATCCGCGGCCATTGCGAGGTCCACGCCAGGGGCCAGGCGCTGCAGATCCTGGTAATTGCCCTTCGGGGCGAGCTCGACGGAAGAGATCGTGATCTTGTGGGCCCCCGGAGTCAGTGCGGACTGCACATTTCCCTGGGCATCGACACGATTGAACAGGCTGAACGGATCCCCCGGCTCCAGAGCGAGCACCACGTCGGCGTCGCCCAGCAACGCGCGCAGCTGGCGGCTCTGGTTCAAGGGATGGCGCCAGGGAAAATTCATCCGGTTGTTGCTGTCACAGACCGGTGCCTGCAGGGCTTCGGCAAGCTCAACCATCAGCTTGAGGCCCTCGGGAGTGCGCGCGACGCGGTCGGCGTAGATGACCGGATGCTCTGCGTTGACCAGCAGCCGTGCCGCCTCGCGCACCGCTGCCCGCTCTCCCGCGGGAGGAGACACCTGGGGCAACTTGGGAATCGTCGGCGCCGCCTTCGCTCCGCCCGGGATTTCGTTTTCCTGCATGAGCGTGTCGACGGCGAGCAGCGTCGGACCGCACGGCGGTGTCATGGCGAATCGGTAGGCCCGCACCGCAGACTCGCCGAAGTGACGCAGTGACCCCGGCGTGTCGTCCCACTTCGTAAAATCCCGAACCAGTGCGGGACCGTCGGTAGCCGCATGCACCCAGTCGACGGCGTTGGGGCGGGTCGTCGCATCGATCCACGCGCCCACCATCATGAAGATCGGTACGCGGTCGGCGTAAGCGTTGTAGATAGCCATCGATCCGTGCTGCAGACCTACGGTCGTGTGCATCATGCAAGCCATGGGCTTGCCTTCGATCTTGGCGTAGCCATGCGACATGGCCACGGAGGCTTCCTCGTGCATCGTGGTTATGAAACGCAGCGTCGGCTGGGTCAGCATTCCATAGTTGATGACCGCCTCGTGGAGTCCCATGAACGTGTTGCCGGGCGTTGCCGCGAAGTACTCGATGCCCAGACTGCGCAGCACATCGACCATGTAGTCGCCACCGCAGCTCGAGTACGTGACCGAGTGGTCGCGGGCCGATGTCTCCTCGGATCTGGGACCCGGCGCTGCCGGTCGTGGCTGACTGGCGTCGCGTGCACCGCCTGCCGATTCCGCGCTTTGTGCCCGGACCAGCGGGACGGGTCCTGCAGCCACGGCCACCCCGCCGAGAGCGGCGCCCTTCAAAAAGTTGCGACGGGCGAGCTGCGCGCTCTTCTCATCATTCACGGGTGCCGTCATGGTCGTCTCCGTAAGCGCTTGGCGTTGGACGTCGCCATTGTACGCGGCGCTCGCGCGGACGCGGCATCTCGTGCCTTCTGTGTACAGAGTGGACAAAGATGGCGTGGGAGTGGAAGAGACCGTCTGCCACCTTTGGACGTGGGGCCAGTGCACGCCGTCGTGGAGACTTTGCACGATGTCTGGCAACTTCGATAGGCCAAAATGCGCGCAAATCCGCTGCTCTATCAATGAGGGCCCGTTGCCATGAAGCTTTCCGCGATCGTCATTGCCGCGTCGCTGTTGGGTGCGATGGCTGCTCAAGCCCAGGAGGCTGCGTCACCGGAGCACCTGGCCCGCCGCGCAGCGGCGCACAAGGCGTGTGCGACCGAGGAGAAGAGCCTGTGCGACGGCAAGCAGGGGCGTGAGATTTTCCAATGCCTGCGCGGGCACGACGAGAAGCTGAGCGCCGGATGCAAGGACGCCTTGGCCACGCTGGCGCGTCGAGGTGCACCGCCGCCTGCGAAGTAATCAGGCCTGCCGGGCGGGCGCGAGCTCGATTGCCTGGCGCAGGGCTTCCAACATGTGCACTCGCCATGGCCATCGCCGCTCTACATGGTGACAGCGGCCGGCGGTCAGTGAGGGATGGTCGCCTGCTGCAGGCTGCGATAGGCGTATTCCAGGAACCGCGACGGGTCGCCCATCTCCTCGATGAGCCCTTTGAGCGGGCGGTCGGCCACCACGGGCACCACACCGACGAACTCTTTGCCCTTGTTGAACTCCACCACGTCCTCGGGACCGAAGCCCTTGTTGAACAGGATGAAGAACTGCTTGAACAGGGCCCAGTACACGTCCTTGTGGCGGACGATGTCGGCGCCCGTCAGCGGCACACCCTCAGCGCCGATCACGCGCGTGTCGGGCTTCACCACTGTGCTGAGAATTTCGTAGGAACGCAGGAAGCCGTGGTAGAAGCCGCCGTTCAGCCAGTCGATCAGGGGCCAGCTGTGGCCCGCCACCGGCCCGCCAGCTACGAGGACGTTGTGCTTGGGGAAGTGCACGTACAGATCGCCGTTCGTGTGCGCGGCCGGCAAGTAGCGGTAGTCCACCTGCTCGCCGGCGAACTGCAGCGAGCCCGTGTTGTAGGTGGTTACTGTCGGGAGCGCCTTCGGGGGGAGGGCGCCGTAGGTACCCGTGTAGAGCGCGGAAGGATTCTTTCGGCCCAGCGCCAGCCGCGTGACCTCATGCGAGATGATGACGCCACCGGCTTTGCCCACCGCCTCGTTGGAACCGGTCTGTTCCGGATGCCAGTGCGTGTTGATCAGCGTGTGCACACGTTTGCTGTTGGTGGCCGAGGTCACCGCCTTCAACACTTCGGAGGAATGGGCCGCGAGGCCGCCATCGACCAGCAGCGCGCCCTCGGCGGAGGGCAGGGCCACGACATTGCCACCGCCACCGGTGAGCAGCGCCAGGCCGTTGACGTCCTGCACTTCGATGCGAGTTTTGGCGGCAGATGCAACGGCGGGTAGGCCGAGCAGCGCAGCAGCCGAAAAGGCTTGCGCGCTATCGCGCAGGAAATCACGCCGGGAACGGGTCATTACGGTCCTACCGGATCGACAGGCCAGATGAAGGAGTCATAGACGGCGGTGGCAATGGGCGGCCCCTGCGGCGGCCAGTCCGGAGTCTTCGCCAGCTCAATGTTCGCGCCCTTGCTGCGCAGGAAGTCGGAGAGCGGCTTGTTTGGCGGCTCGGGCATCGCGAGAAAGGGCACGTACCCGCGGCCCATGGCGTAGTCCAGCGCGGTCAGACCGTCTGCGTCCTTTACGTTGACATCGAGGCCGAGGTCCAACAGTTCCTGGATGATCTGATGGTTGCCGCCGTCGCGCACCGCGTAGTGCAGCGCTGAGCCGCCGCGTGTGCGCGCCAGCAGGTGAATCTTGGCCACCAACTTCACGTCCGCGCCCGCATCCGCAAGCAGCCGAATGAGCTGCACCCGCGGATTGGGTCGCTGCGCACCAGCGGCTTTGGCTCCGCCGGCCGGACCACCTTCGGCCGCGCCGCCGCCGCGTGGAGCGCGGCCAGGAAAGGCAAAGGGGTTCCTGCCAGTGCCGCCGTTCACGGCCATGATGATGGGCCCGCGGCCATCCGAGGTGGCGAGCTTGGGATTCGCACCGTGCGCCAGCAACAGCTTCACGAGCTCGATATCGCCGGTACCGCATGCTTCTAGGAACGGCGTCATGCCCCGATCGGCCGAGCCACCGAAGGTGGCGCCCCAATACAGCTGCTGGTTCGGGTTCGCGCCGCGATCCACCAGCATCTTGATCAGATCATGGCCGGAGGCCTTGTTGGGCTTGTCCTCATCGAGCGGGTTGCGGTTACCGGGGTTGTTCATGTTGGCAATAGCCACATGCAGCGGCGAGCTGCCGTTCATGTCCCACTGGTTCACGTCGGCGCCGGCCTCGACGAGGCGCTTCGCGATGTCCCAGTTGTCGTTCATCATCGCGATGGACAGCGGCACAACGTACGACGGGTCCGCCAGGTTCACGTCGGCCTTGTGCTTCAACAGCACTTCGACGCACTCGCCGCAGTTATCACGCGCGGCGTACATCAGCGGCGTGAAGCCGCCGCGGTCGCGCGGGGCGGCACGGCTTTCCGCGGTGG
>CAZLYG010000230.1:0-8278 GCA_964563075.1 uncultured Steroidobacteraceae bacterium
ATCTCGTTCCACCGAGTCACGCACGATCCACGCGAACTCCCCGGGAGAGATCTCCACCGGATCGATCTGTCTCAGGGAGACCTCCCCAGCGCCGTGGCCCTCTCGAATCCGAAGACCAATACCGGCGGAGCGCGCGAGCAGCGCGGCCTTCGTCTCATCAAACATGAACGCGGCCGCGTGGTCGCCCCGTTCCGCCGCCGCAGCGGCATACTGAAACGCAAGGGTCGACTTGCCGCTCCCCGGGGGTCCGATCAGCAGAGTACTGGTGCCGCGCTCTACCCCGCCACCCAACAGTTCATCCAGTGCCGTGACGCCGCTGGCGATCAGACTGCGTTCGAATGCGATGCCGTGCTGCGCCGCGATCAGGCGCGGGAATACGACGATCCCGTCCCCTTGGATCGAGAAGTCATGAAAACCACTGGCAAAGTCGCTGCCACGAAACTTCAGAACGCGCAGCTGTCGCCGCATGCGCCCATACGAGGGTGTGCTGGATTCGAGCGCGATCACCCCGTGAGCAATGCTGTGCAGCTGCAGATCAGGGCCCTCGGAGGTGCGATCGTCCAGCAGCACCACTGTACATTGTCTGCCGACGAAGAACTGCTTCAACGCAAGCACCTGCCGCCGGTAGCGCAGCGAGCTTTGCGCCAGCAAGCGCATTTCCGAGAGGGAGTCGAACACCAGCCGCTTCGGACTTATCCGCTCGATGGCGTCGATGACCTTGCGCGTAGTCTCCGTGAGCTCCATCTCGGACGGGTGCAGCATTGTCAGCGCGCTTTCGCCGCTGAGGTCCTCTTCGTTGGCAACCAGCTCGACGACATCGATGCCCGCCAGCGACCAGCCATGGGAGGCCGCGGCGGCTGCAAGTTCTGCCGCGGTCTCCGACAGAGTGACATAAAGGCAGCGCTCCCCTGCGCGAACGCCTTCGAGCAGGTACTGCAGGCCGAATGTGGTTTTCCCGGCGCCGGGGTGGCCATCCACCAGGTAGAGCTGGTGGGGCAGGAGGCCCCCGCACAGGACGTCATCGAGCCCGGGAATGCCGAGAGCGGACCGATGTAGAGTGGTCATCATGCGCTTCCGATAGGGCTATGAGCGCGGCAACGTGAGCAGGAGCCGTCCCCCTGGGTATTCGGGAGTAACATGGGTGTTCGGGAGTAATCACAACAGGTATTTTGCGTGTGAGGCGGTCCTCGCACGGATCGTTCGGCTTCGATCATTCCTTCGACAACACCCTCGGGAACACCCCTCTGATGGTCCCGCGCTGAGATTTTCGTCGAGGAGAGCAACTACCGTGCCTGAGCCGTGCCTGAGCCAGGCGTGACGTCCCGCGGCTCCCCAAACGCAGCACGCACTCTACCGTACTTGAGGATGGCCCGTCCCCCCGGCAAAGCCAATCATGCACCGCCGAGGCGTCAAATCGCCGGTTGCACCCGAAGCACCGGCCAGCTCTGCTTGCCCCGGCGTGCTCTCCACAGCCCGGCGGGAGAATTCAAAGTCGCCAGGTGCTCGCGCCCAGCGAACACGAATCCGCCTCTGATTCGCATCGAAGGTCGGGGGCCCACGACCCAGGGGTCCTGCCGATCAGCCCCCTCAAACTGAAAGGTCAGAAAGGAGCGGCATTCGATCGATGCAAAGGCAACGCCGTTGAACACCCAGCAGGGTGCGACGTATCGGGCGACGGGGATCTCGGACACCGGTCCACAGAAAAGTTCGCCGCCTCGGAACACAATCAGCCCGGTCAGCTTTGCCGCGGTAGCTCCTCCGGCGGCCTTGAACTGAAGCGGTATCATGTCATCGGCTAGCGCGCATGCTGTGAGGGCTCGAGACTCGAGCGGCTGTTCAGTGAGTACGGCCGTTCGCGGAGATTCGCGGGCGCATTGGACTTCAGGTGCGGCTAACGCTCCCCACCCGCAGATGCGGGCATAGCCAAATTTGCCGTCTCGACCCGTACAAGAGGGGCAATTCCTGCGGAACGCAGCCGCTGCTCCTCCCGCACTTGCGCAAGTGTGAGCTGCGTCGCAGCCGCGATCGCCCCGAGCACCGGATGCAGCGGGTCGACCGGCATGCGCAGCTGATGCGCCCTCTCCCAGGCACGAATGCGCAGGTCGGCGGAATTTATCGCTGCATATTGCTGCGCCAGATTCGTACGCTTCAGCTCAGCGCGCTCAAACTCTTCAAATGCACGACGCTCACGGTAACTGCAGAGGGCTTCATTGCCAGCCGAGCGCGTGTGTTCCGCAAAGGGCGTTTTGATCGTCGCACTCATTGTGTTCCTTTGTACGGTGCGTCAGCACCTGTCAGCCAGCATGCGCTTCCTTCGCACATGAATACCGGTCACAGAGGCAGTGACTCCCGGACAGAGCACCGGGAGTCACGACTCATTCAGTAGCGCGAGTTGCCGCCGCCGGAGCGCGGCTTGTCCTGCGCTTCGTTGATCTTGAGGGCGCGACCGTCAAAGTCCTTGCCGTTCAGTGCCTGCATTGCGCGGGCGGCATCCGGGCCGGACATCTCGACGAATCCGAAGCCACGCGGGCGGCCCGTATCGCGATCGTTGATCAAGGAGAGCTTCTCGACAGTGCCATGCGGCGCAAACAAGTTGCGGACGCCTTCTTCGGTGGCCGTGAAGGGAAGATTGCCGACATATAGCTTGGTCATGGAAATCTCGCAGAAAAATGAAAAACGCCGCGCGCCAGAGCGCTGCGGTGGATCGGGAAGCTTTTGAGATGGCACTCTGACCTTCGAGACTGCGCCGGGCGGCGCGTGGCCAGGGAGACAAGGCGAAAGGATCACGAGCGTGCGAAGTTAGCACGTTTCCCTTCGTCATGTTGAGGAATCAATGAGAGCACATTCCCGCGGGGCGGCGTACCATCGCCAGGCATTTTCGAACAACCCTTATAAGTATCGGGGGATCGACGGGGGCATGGCGGACCGGGGGCCGCCGCCTGCTGCGGCTGTGTGCAGTGGGCGACGATCTGCATTGCGGATTGATTCTCAACTTTGTGCGGTAGCAAACATACTGCAGGTCTCCGGCTGTGCGTCAACGATCAGAACGCCAGCCCCGCAACGCCTACCCTTGCCTTTCCAGATCCCGCCTTTCCAGGTCCCGTTCCCTCTTGCGTCGAGGAGGTAATCCGCTCGTGGCGTCGATCCAGACCTTGAAGGAACAGAAATCGACACTCATCCGGCAATACACTCGTTCCGATGACGGCAAGGGGCTCGTCCAGGCTCTGACGACACTGGCCGCGGTCGCAGGACTCTGGTGGCTCGCAGTAGTCCTGGCCGGCGTCTCGCGCTGGTTCTGCGTTCTGACAGTGCCTGCGTTGTCGCTGTTCACCTTGCGAGTCTTCGCGCTGATGCATGAGTGCGGGCACAACAGCCTGTTCCGCTCACACAGGCTCAATCAAGCCTTCGGATTCATCCTGGGGGTCGTCTCCGGCATGCCTCAGTACGTGTGGTCGCGCCACCATAGCTATCACCACACGCACAACGGCAACTGGGACAAATACCGTGGTCCCTACACCACGGTCTCGACGGATGAGTACGCAGCGATGAGCAGCACTCAGCAGCGCATGTACAGGTGCAAGTGCAGCGTCGCGCTGGCTCCGGTCGTCGGGTTCATCTACCTGATCTTCAACCCGCGATACACGTGGCTCAGGGGCAGCATCTGCCTGGTGAGCCATCTGGTCAGGAGCAAGCTCGCTCGGCCGGATGTGTCCATGAACGCGCACGCCGCGAATTTCGCGACGCGCTACTGGCAGTCCAGGCGGGAGTACTGGCATATGTTCTGGAACAATGCCGTGTTGCTCAGCGCGTGGGCGGTGATGTGCTGGGCATGTGGCGCGGGGACCTTCTTCTCGATCTATCTGGCGAGCGTCTCACTGGCCGGCGGCGTCGGGATCGTGCTGTTCACCGTGCAGCACAACTTCGAGCATGCTTATGCAAGCGACGGGGAGCAGTGGGACTACGATGTCGGTGCCATCAGCGGGACGAGCTTTCTGATCCTGCCGGGTCTGCTGAACTGGTTCACCGCCAACATCGGGTATCATCACATTCACCATTTGTCCCCCGGGATTCCCAACTATCGCCTCGTCGAATGCCACAACGGCTATCGTCACCTGTTTACGGAGGTGCGGAATGTGAGGCTAGCCGACGTCCATGCCGCCCTGAAATGCATTCTCTGGGACAGGCGCGCGCAGCGAATCATCTCCATCGGCGAGTATCGTCTGCAGACGACGTAGCGATGAGCTCACGCGCCATGCCGGATCCCGGCGGCCGCGCGTCGCTTCGATTCCACCTGGCGTGCCATCTGGTCTGGCAGCTCGAATGCTCCTGAGGCGGGGAGCCGGCCGGGTCCTCGCGCTGTCGGTTCTCTACAGTCGCGGGTCGGCCAGCACGTAATACGGAGGCCGGATCCAGCGGGAACTAATATCCGGCTGGCGCGTAGCAAGCTAGCCCGTAGCCTCCACGGGCATGCGCAGGAGAATCCGCATGATCCGCAAACTCAGCTCGGGCGAGTACCGGCTGTACTCGCGCAAAACGAATCCCAAAACCGGGAAACGCCGCAACCTGGGCACGTTCAAAACACGCGCGGCGGCGGAGAAGCACGAGCGCGAGGTCCAGTATTTCAAGCGGCACTGAAGGGAAGAAGGGGGAACTGGGAGGTGGCAAGTGGCGCGCGTTCAGGGTCGATGCCACCCACTTACCCGCGCGACACTCGTTGCGGGCTTGAGCCGCGGCCCGCGTCCGATCATCCGGTTCATGATCGTTCTCCTCGCTTGCTTCATGAGAAGCGCGCCCATCTGCAGCGCCACGGTCCCGATCGGCGGGCCAAAGAACTCGCCCGCAGTGACGGCGCTGAAGCAGAATTCCTGGATTCAGACATGACCCTAACCAGTGCCTGGGTCTGCTCCGGTGAGTCTGGCGAGAGCGCGCTCGAGCGCCGGCTCCTCTACAGGTTTGACCAGGTAATCATCGAACCCCGCGGCGTGGGCGCGCTCGCGATCTTCCACCTGCCCATATCCCGTAATCGCGACGAGCCGTAGCGCTGGATGTCCGGCTTCCCGCAATCGATTCGCCAGATCATAGCCATTCATCCGGGGAAGCCCTATGTCAATGAGCACCACGTCCGGCCTGAACGATTCGACGCGCTCGAGCGCCTCCTGGCCGCTGTAGACCGCGTGCGTTTCATGGCCTTGCAGCTTCAGAAGCGCGGCCAGAGAGTCGGCGGCGTCGACATTGTCATCCACGACCAGCACGCGTCGCGGTGTCGCTTTGGCCGGTTCCGCTTCGGGGCTTGCCACCTGAGACCTCGCTATCCGCGGTAGCCTGATCTCGAAGGTCGAGCCATGCTCGGGCCCCAGGCTCTTTGCGACGACCTCACCGCCGTGCAGCTGGACCAGGCGCTTGACGATCGAGAGCCCGATTCCAAGACCGCCCTGAGAGCGATCAAGTGTGCGGTTGCCCTGAACGAACAGATCGAAGATCCTCGGCAACAGCTCCGAGCTCATACCGATGCCGGTGTCGGCGACCTCGATCACAGCGGACGCGCCCTCCGCGCGCGTGCGCACCGTAATTTCTCCTCCCCGATCGGTGAACTTGGCGGAGTTCGACAGGATGTTGCCCACGCACTGCACGAGCCGGGCGAAATCGCCATCCACGTACAGTGACTCGTGGGCGGTGGCGCTGACTATAGACAGTCGCAGAAGCTTCTCGCGAATTTGTCGCTCGACTGTCTCGACGGCTTGAGCAATGACAGCCGTGAGATCGATGGGGCGACGCTGTAGCTCGATGCGCCCTTGCGTGATGCGTGAAATGTCGAGCAGATCGTCGACGAGCCGTGCCAGGTGGGTTACCTGTCGTTTGATTGTGCCGACCGCGTTCCGGCCGCGACTGTCCCCGCTCGGGACCTGCGAGAGAATCTCGCTCGCCGTGCGGATGGGTGCCAGAGGGTTGCGCAACTCGTGCGCAAGCATCGCCAGGAATTCGTCCTTGAGCCGGTCTTCTTCGAGCAGCCGCCTTTCGAACTCCTTGCGCGCTTGAATGTCCCGCATGATCTTCGAAGATCCCACGACATCGCCTTCAGTGTTCTTCAGCGGCGATATGGTCAGTGAGACATCAACACGCTTGCCATCCCTCGCCAGGCGTACAGTGTCGAAGGGCTCGATGCGCTCGCCGTGCCTCAGTCGCTGCAGGATGTGCCGTTCTTCTTCCTGCAGCTCCGGCGGGATGATCGTCATGACGGATTTGCCGACGATCTCGGCTGCCCTGTATCCCAGGAGACGCTCCGCGGCCGGATTCCAAGAGGTTACGCGGCCATCGATGTTCTTGCTGATAATGGCATCGCCGGAGGATTCGACGATCGAGTTGAGCAAAGCTGCTCCGAGCTCCAGGCGTCGCCGTTCGCTGATGTCGCGGAACACCAATACGACGCCGAGGATTCTCCCGTCCGGTGCCTTGATTGGCGCGGCGCTGTCATCGATCGGGATCTCGCGACCATCCCGCGTCAGCAGCACTGTGTGATTGGCGAGCCCTTGAATGAGTCCGCTTTGCAGGACCTTCTCGACAGGGCTTTCGACGGGAGCTCGCGTGCGTTCGTTCACGATGTGGAACACACGGGAGAGGGGCTGCCGCTGGGCTTCTGTGCCCGACCATCCGATCAGCGTTTCGGCGACGGGATTGAGAAAACTGACCAGGCCCCTCTCGTCCGTGACGATGACGGCATCGCCGATACTGGCCAGTGCCGCTTGCAGGACGCCACTCTGCCTTTCGAACTCTTTGCGTCGCCGAATATCTCGAGCGATCTTCGAGGCTCCGACGAATTCGCCCTCCGTATTCTTGAGTGGCGATATGGTGAGCGAAACATCGATCCGACCGCCGTCCTTGGTGAGGCGCACCGTGTCGAAGTGCTCGATACGTTCCCCGCGCCGCAGTCGTGTCATGATCTGCCGCTCTTCTTCCTGCAGCTCCGGCGGGATGATTGTCATGATGGATTTGCCGATAATCTCTGATTCGGCGTAGCCGAAGAGGCGCTCGGCGGAGGGATTCCACGAGGTTATCTGGCCATGGACATCTTTGCTGACGATGGCGTCATCCGAGGATTCGATGATCGAGGAGAGCCAGGCTGCCCGGAGCTCCGAGTCGCGCCGTTCGCTGATGTCACGAAAGACGAGCACGACGCCGATGACTTTCCCCTCGTGGTTCTTGATGGGCGCGGCGCTGTCGTCGATCGGGATCTCGCGTCCATCCCTCGCCAGCAGCACCGTGTGATTCGCGAGGCCCTGAATAAGCCCGGTCTGCAGCACCTTCTCGACAGGGTTCGATACTGGAGCTCGCGTGCGCTCGTTCACGATGTGAAACACATGGGAAAGGGGCTGCTTCAGGGCAGCCGCCACTGGCCATCCGGTGAGCGCCTCCGCAACGGGATTGAGAAAAACGATCCGTCCACTGAGCTCAGTGGCGATGACAGCGTCCCCGATACTCCCCAGCGCTGCCTGGAGAACACCACCTTCCTCGTAAGTGCCCTCAGGACCATCGCTCATTCGCCAACTCCCCATTCGCCCATTTCAAACCGGCTGAGCGGCTTGCACGGAGGCGCCTGAAAGCGCGCTCTTCGGCGTGTACTCCTCGCCCCGGGCGTGTACTCCTCGCCCCTGAGGAACAGAATTGCGCCGCCCCAATTTGTTCGAAATCCTGCGGCAGGTCGCGCGGGCGGCAGTCCGCCCATTTTCCATAATTTCGGGTTGCGTGCGCATCTCTCAGGTCGAGTGCGCATGTCCCGCTTCTGAGTCGCACTCAATGGCGAAAGTAATCACTGCATATTCAATGAGTTACCTGTTATTTCGCAGACGTCGCGTACCGCATATTCGCTGCGTGATGCAGGCGAAGTCTCAAAGGCTGACCGGACCTCTCTGGCTGAGCAGCCCGAGTGGCTTACGAAGAATCTGTTGACACCACTTTGCGCCCGACCGTGACACAACAACCACTCAGCGCAGCCGCTGCGCACCTTCAAGCCTTGCAAGATCCTCGTCCAAGCTGCCCAAAGAATCGAGGGCTGAGGCGATCTGCGCGGCCGAGCCTTCATTAACGGCGTCGAGGACCCACCTCGTCTCAGCCAGCACCAACTGGGATAGCCACGCTCCGATACCCCACACGACTCTAGCGCTCTTGGGTCGATTCCGAGTGCCGAGTCGCCGGTCAGGGCGTGCTGACGCTCAGTACCGCACCCCCCAACTCGGCCGGAAGCGGGGGTTCGTAGATGCCCTCGAGCATCTCGAACATCTCG
>CAZLYG010000231.1:0-580 GCA_964563075.1 uncultured Steroidobacteraceae bacterium
CCCGTTCCGGTGCCGTCGGCCGCGATGACCTGGGTCACGTCATAGACTTTGGCGGACGACGCATAGCTATGATGGTACGTGCCACCGATCAAACCCGTCGATGAGGAGGGCTGATAGCTCACCGGCGATGCTGTCAGGGTGAAAGTGCCGCTGTCGAGCGTCGAGGTGAAAGACCCTGACATCGAAACACCTGGCACGACGGTGCCCGTCAGAGTGCCCGCAGCGGAGGTCTTCCCGTTCGTCAACGTGTAGCCGCTCTGCGTGTGAGCCGTGAACGAGCTGGTGAAGCTCGAATTCGTTGTGCTGACCTGCACGCCTGTGAGGCCAACGCCGATCGGCACCTCGCTCGTCGCGTAGTTCTGGATGGCAAACACGGCGGCGGCCCCATCCTTGCGCACAATTGCGATCGCGGGCCACGCCTGTTGCTGAGAGCTGAAGGCAATCGAGCCGTAATAGATCCCTTCGGGATCCGCATTGCCCGCTCCCAGCGGAGTGACCGTCAGCACGGCGGGGTTGCTGGTGGCCTGACCGCCGGAGCCTGTCACTACCAGCGTGAACATTTCTCCTGAGTCCGCGGCGA
>CAZLYG010000231.1:590-8271 GCA_964563075.1 uncultured Steroidobacteraceae bacterium
GGTGGCTGGTGTCGTGTACGTGATGGAAGTAGCGCCGGCGATCGCCACCCCGTTCTTCTGCCACTGATAAGTCAGCAGCCCGCCACCGGTCGCGAGCGCTGAGAAAACAGCCGTCGAGCCCTCCGTCACCGTTCGCGGCTGTGGCTGGGAGGAGAAGCTGGGAGCGGTCCCCTGTCCGCCCTTGACGGTGAGAGTGGCGGGACTGCTCGTCACCTGGCCAGCCGAGTTGCTGACGATCACGGTGAACGACGCGCCGTTGTCGCCCGCTACCGTGGGCGGTGTCGTGTAACTTGCGCTCGTCGCGCCTGTGATCGCTGTGCCGTTCTTTTCCCACTGATAGCCCAGCGGGGCCGTGCCGCTCGCGACGACAGAGAACGTTCCGGTCGCGCCGGCAGTGACCGTCTGCGGTCCGGGCTGGATGGAAATGGCGGGCGCGGTTCCGCTGCCATTGCCGCTGCCTCCGGCAAGGGTACCGCTGCCGTTACAGGCGATGAGGAGAGTCGCTACCGCGAGTGCGGTCGCCCAGCGATACACATCTCGTGTGAGATGCGAGAATCTTGCGCTGTCGTCCGCTCGACCACATGCCATGTTCCGTATCCCTCAGTCGGTGAATAGCGAGCGGCGAGACTCGAGCGCACACGAATGACCGCCCGAATCTACTGAGGGCAGTTCGCTGCGTCAATTGGCCACCGGCTAGGGCTTCTTGCTGATGGCTTCCGCGGCGAGCTCGAGGATTTCGCGCACCCGATTGGCCTCCTCCTCAGTCCATTCTCCGCGATGCAGTTGCAATGCGGCGCGAAGCGTGTGCATCGCCTGGTAAATCTGTGGCGGAGGAGCGCTCCCCGATATCGCGCGCGCGGCGAGTGCCACTCGCGCCATGATGCCGTCGATGATCGTCTGGTTCTCCGCGAGAAACGCCCGGCCCTCAGCCGTGATCTCGAACAAGCGCTTCGAGCCCTCGGTGGTCGTCGCGCGCACGTGACCCAGGTCCTCGAGCAGTGTCAACGTCGGATACACCGAGCCGGGACTGGGCGAATAACCGCCTCCGAATTTCTGTTCCACGGCCTTGATCAGCTCATAGCCGTGGCTCGGCTTCTCGGCCACCAGCGCCAGCAGAATCAGCCGCAGATCCCCAGGACCGAAGATCCGTCCGCCGCCACCTCCGCCACGCCCGAATCCGCCGCCGCGGCCATAGAAATGCGAGCCTTGCGTTTCCTCACCCCTGCCGCGCTCTCCGCGGCGGCCACGCCTCATCGGGCCGCAATAGGGATCATCGCCACCGTAGTGGCCGCAGTGTCTGCCTCGAAACATAGTCAGTCCCTCGTGAATGTGTGTGTAAACGATATATCGTTTGTATGTATCGGTCAATATCTATTTAAGATCGATCCAGCGATGTATCGGGCCGTCGGCGGTGGATTTGGCCGCGGACGACCGGCACACTCGCTCCCCCCAGTCCCCGCATGCCCCAGGAGTCGCTCATGATTCGAGTCAGCGTTCTGTATCCCGACGGTCCCGGTGCCAAATTCGACATGGGCTACTACACCAGCCATCACATGCCGATGGTGAAAAGGCTCTGCAGCCCGGCGTGCAAGTCGATTTCCGCGGAGAAGGGGGTGGCCGGCGGCGACCCCGGCTCCAAGGCGACGTATGCCGCCATCGGCTATCTGACTTTCGACTCGCTGGATGCTTTCCAGAAAGCATTCGGCCCGCACGCCGGTGAGATCCTCGGCGACATTCCGAACTACACCAACATCAAGCCGATCGTGCAGGTCAGCGAAGTGACGCTGTAAAGCACAGCATGGCGCGACAGCTGAAGCCCATCGCGCTCGCGCTGGTGGTAGTGGTCATCGGACCGATGATGTACGTGGTATCGCGTGCACACACCCTGACCACCGCCATCCAGCGTGTGCAGATCGGCGACACGCCCGAGCAGGTCGCCGCCGTGTTGGGCAAACCGGGCAGCGAGGTGAGCGGAGACGGCGGAAGCCTCGAATACCGCTACACCTCGTGGCCCCTGCCGACGGTGTGGACCGTGCGCTTCAGCGGCGGCAAGGTCGTGGCGAAGAGCAACAACTGAGGCGGCGGCGAAGGCCGACGCCGCGCGCGGGCCCAGTTGTCAGCCGGCCCAGGCATTGGCCTCGCGCTCGCGCGCCTACAACAACGCCTGCACCGCCTGCATGATCCCATCCGGGTCCAGGCCCTGGTAACCGATCTGCTGCCACAGGCCGCCACAGCCTTCGCGGTGCGTGCCGATATGGTTGTAGCGGCCCTTGAATCCGGCTTGCAGCAGGTAGCTTCCGAAGCGGCTGCCCAGTCCGGTCTTCACGTTCCAGCTTTCCGCGACCAGCACGAAAGGAGCGCCGGCGAGCTTCTTCATCATTTCGGTATCGACGACGTTGACCGTCGACTTGTTGATGAGTCCGACGGCAACGCCTCGCTCCTGCAGGCGGATGACGGCATCCAGCGCGCGATAGACGATCTCGCCCATGGCGACGATGTAGCCGCCCCCGGCAGGCGCTGCTCGCACAATGTGGTCCTTGCCGGGCTCGAAAGGCTTGCCTTGATACATCGGCTTGCCGTCATCGCCCAGGATGTCCGGGACCGGCGCGCGCGTGCTGAACAGGAACCGCAGCCCCGGGTCGTTGAAGATCCGCTTCACGCAGGCGGCGAATTGATGCTGGTCCGCCGGGAAATACAGGCGCGTGGTGTCCTCGCCGTGGCCCGGCGTCAGGCCGCCGTCGGCATACATGCTGTTGATCCCGAAATGGCAGGTGTTGTCGGCCATGTCGTCCACGCCGCTGTGGCTGAAATGGGCGAGGACATTGGAGAAGTTCAGTCGTGCCATGGTGATTTCGCTGACGGACATCTCCAGGAACGCGCTGAAAGTGGCGTAGATGCCCTGCTTGCCCGGGACCGCGCCGAAGCCGGAGGCCGCGGAGTAGTTGCCGCGCTCCATGATGCCGCCACGCACGAAGACCTCCGGATGCTGCTTGCGGATGTGGTGCAGGCCGCAAGAGCCTTCCAGATCGTTGTCGAACACCCGGACGCTGGCGATGCGATCCGCTTCGCTCATCCCATCGAGGATACCGTTGACGATCTTGCCGAAGTCATCGCGGTTCTTACCGACGCCGGAGGAGCCCCGATAGGTGAGCGGGCTCTTGTTCGGCTTGGCGGCCTTGAGCATCTCGATCGCCTTCTCGTGGCCACCGCGCTTCTCCAGGTAGTGAACGGCCGTCTCCAGCTCGAACACCTCATGTGCCTTGGGGTTGCCCTCGGCACCCTCGATGCCGGGAGCCATCGGACGCTTGACCACGATCGCCCTGGGCAGCGGGTCGGAAAACGCGCGGCCCAGATCCAGGAACAGCGCATCGAGGTCCTCGCCCATCGTGGTCGCCGTCTGCAGGCCGTAGCCCGCCAGCGTCCGGGTCAGGTCGTATTCGTCCAGATACTCCTGCGGATGGCCGGAGATGGTCACGTTGTTGTCATCGACGAGGACTTTGATGTTCAGGCGCTTGGCCACGGCGAGGCGCGCCGCTTCGGCATTGTCGCCCTCCATCTGGCTGCCATCGGAGCCGAGCACCACGACGGCCTTGCCCGGGTTGGCCATGGCCACTCCATTGCAGAAGGCCCACATGTGCCCGAGGCGCCCGGAACTGAATTGCACGCCCGGCGTCAGACCTTCCTCGGGGTGGCCCGGCAGCCCGGAGCCGAACTCACGATAATGCAGCAGCTTCTCCGCCGGCATCGCTCCCTGGAGCACGCTCAGCAGGTACTGGGTGGCCACCCGATGGCCGGCCTCGTCGTAGAGAATGGGCACGATAGGTGCGCCATTGGCGATGAACGCCCGAACGATCATCATTTCCGGGACGGTGTCGTACGCGCCTCCGGTGTGTCCGGACAAGCCTTTCGCTCCCGCCAGTGCGGTGAAGAACACGATCGCATCGCGGCACAGCTGGATGTTGTGCTTGAGCGTTGCTTTCTGCGCATCCGTCAGGGATGTCGCGGCAGGGTCGAGCTTCAGGGGTTGAAGCGCGCTCAGGTCGATCGGAAAGGTTTCGTTGGGCATGGGAAGACCATCATTCGTAAGAAGCGACCATCAGGATAGCGATATGCAGATCAGTCCGCTCGCTGGCAAGCCGGCCGCCACCCTCCCGCGGGTCGATGTGCCGCGCCTCGTGACAGCGTACTACACCCTCGCCCCGGATCCGGAAGTGTCTGCGCAGGCAGTGGCTTTTGGCACTTCCGGCCACCGCGGCTCGGCCCTCGACGCGACCTTCAACGAGGCGCACGTGCTGGCGATCAGCCAGGCCATCTGCGAGTACCGGGCAAAGCATGACATCAACGGGCCCTTGTTCCTCGCCATCGATACGCATGCGCTCTCAGTGCCGGCCTGTGCCACCGCGCTCGAGGTGTTCGCAGCCAATGCAGTGGAGGTGATGCTCGCGAAGGACGACGAGTACACGCCGACGCCGGTGCTTTCGCACGCCATTCTCACGTACAACCGGGGCAGAACCGCCGGTATGGCCGACGGAGTGGTCATCACCCCCTCGCACAATCCGCCCACGGACGGGGGCTTCAAGTACAACCCGCCCAATGGCGGACCGGCCGAGAGCGATGTGACCGGCTGGATCGAGAAGCGCGCCAACGAGCACCTGAAGGCCGGCCTGAAGCAGGTGCGGAGGGTTCCGCTGGCGGCGGCGCTGCGCGCCGCGACGACTCATCGACATGACTTTCTGGACGCTTATGTGAGCGACCTGGCGAACGTCATCGACATGGAGGTCATCCGCGGCGCGGGATTGAACCTGGGCGTGGATCCGCTGGGGGGCGCCGGCGTGCATTTCTGGGGGCCGATTGGCGAGCGCTATCGATTGAATCTGCGCGTCGTCAGCGATGAGGTCGATCCCACCTTCCGCTTCATGACCCTGGACTGGGATGGCCGCATTCGCATGGATCCCTCTTCCTCCTATGCCATGCAGCGGCTGACGAGCCTGAAGAATCAGTTCGACATCGCCTTTGCCTGCGACACGGACCACGACCGCCACGGCATCGTCACACGCAGCTCCGGCCTGATGCCCTCCAATCACTACCTGAGCGTCGCCATTTACCACCTGTTCCGGAACCGTCCCCACTGGAGCAAGGCCGCGGGCGTGGGCAAGACGCTCGTCAGCAGCCGCATGATCGATTTCGTGAGCGCCAAGCTGCAGCGCAAACTGTATGAAGTCCCCGTGGGCTTCAAATGGTTCGTGGACGGCCTGGTGAACGGCTCATTGGGTTTTGGCGGAGAGGAGAGCGCCGGAGCTTCCTTCCTGCGTCTGGACGGCTCGGTGTGGACGACGGACAAGGACGGGATCATTCCTGGGCTGCTGGCCGCTGAGATGACGGCGCGCGCCGGACGCGATCCGGGCGAGCTCTATGCGGAGCTCGCACGCGAGTTCGGTGAGCCGGTGTTCAACAGAGTGGATGCCCCCGCGACGCCGGAGCAGAAAAAGCGGCTGTCGAAGCTATCGGCGCAGCAGGTGCACTCGACCATGCTCGCGGGTGAGAAGATCCAGCAGATTCTCACCAACGCTCCGGCCAACGGGGCGCCGCTGGGCGGCGTGCGCGTTTCCGCGGCCAACGGCTGGTTCGCCGCGCGTCCCTCGGGGACCGAGAGCATCTACAAGATCTACGCCGAGAGCTTCAAGGGCGCCGATCATCTGCAGCAGATTCTGACCGAAGCGCAAAGCATCGTCACTGACGCCTTGGGAGCCTAGGATCCGTCATGAGCGAACCAACAGGGACTGCACCGAATTCCGCACAATCGAACACGCCGGCGGATCCCAACCACCGCCCGGGAGCGGCACACGCTCCGGACACCAGCCATGCGCATTTCCGCGCCTTGCCGGTCGACATCGAGGGCTTCAGGCAGCTCGCCGAGCTGGCTCTCGATCTGCGCTCGACGTGGAATCACGCCACGGACGAGCTGTGGCGGCGCATCGATCCGGTTCTGTGGGATCTCACCCACAACCCATGGGCCGTGCTGCGCACGGCCTCGCGCGCGCAGATCGAGCACCTCTCTGCAGACACCGAATTCCGTGCGCGGCTCGACGAGCTGCGGCGGGCACGGCACGAGGCTCGCCACCGGCCGGGTTGGTTTCAACAGGCGCATGCGCAGTCGCCGCTGACCGCCGTCGCCTACTTCAGCATGGAATTCATGTTGAGCGAGGCGCTGCCGATTTATTCCGGCGGCCTCGGCAACGTGGCCGGCGACCAGCTGAAGGCGGCGTGCGACCTGGGAGTGCCCGTGCTGGGCGTCGGGCTGTTGTATCAGCAAGGGTATTTCCGCCAGATCATCGATGCCAACGGCGCGCAGCAGGCGATCTATCCGTACAACGATCCGGGCCAGCTGCCGATCACCCCTTGCCGCGGGCGCAACGGGGAGTGGCTGCGCCTGCAGCTCGATCTGCCCGGACATGCGATCTGGCTACGCGTGTGGCAGGTGCACGTCGGCCGGGTGAAGCTGTATCTGCTGGACACCAACGACATCGCCAACTATCCGGCTTACCGGGGCATCACCAGCGAGCTGTACGGCGGTGGCCCGTACCTGCGCCTCATGCAGGAAATCGTTCTGGGGATCGGTGGCTGGCGGCTGCTCGAGACGCTGGGCCTGAAGCCTGAAGTGTGCCACCTCAACGAGGGACACGCGGCGTTTGCGGTCCTGGAACGCGCGCGCAGCTTCATGGTTGCGACGGGTAAGCCGTTCGATGTCGCCCTCGCGGCCACGCGTGCGGGAAACCTGTTTACGACCCACACGGCAGTGGCCGCGGGCTTCGACCGATTCAGCCCCGACCTGGTGGCGACACACCTGGGTGAGTACGCCCGGACGAAGCTGGGAATCCCTGTGGAGTCGCTGCTCGCCCTGGGTCGGCAGAATGCACAGGACGCGTCCGAGAGCTTCAATATGGCGTATCTCGCCATTCGTGGCAGTGGCGCAGTGAACGCCGTCAGCCGCTTGCATGGAGTGGTCAGCCGGCAGCTGTTCCAGTCGTTGTTTCCTCGACGGCCTCCCGACGAGGTTCCCGTCGGACACGTGACCAACGGTGTGCATGTGCCGACCTGGGATGGGGCGGAATCCGACGCTTTGTGGACGCAGTACTGCGGTAGCCACCGCTGGCAGAACGGGGCGGACGATGGAGGTATGCGCAACGCCAGTGATGCGGTGCTGTGGGAATTCAGGGCCGCGGCACGCAGAGCGCTGATCGAATACGCGCGCGAGCGGTTGTCGCGAGAGTTGCTGGCGGCCGGCATGCCGCAGGAGTCAATCGAGAATGCCAGGCGGATGTTCGACCCCGCCGTGTTGACTCTCGGATTCGCTCGCCGCTTCGCGACGTACAAACGCCCGAACCTGCTGCTTCACGATCCGGAAAGACTGTTGCGCATTCTGACCCACCCGCAACGGCCGGTGCAGCTCATCATCGCCGGCAAGGCGCATCCGGCCGATCAGCCCGGGCAGGATCTCATCCGGCAATGGGTGCAATTCATCCGCAACACGGCGGCGCGGCAGCACGTGATGTTTCTGAGCGACTACGACATGCTGCTCACCGAGCGCCTCGTGCAGGGTGCCGATGTCTGGATCAACACGCCGCGTCGGCCCTGGGAAGCGAGCGGTACCAGTGGCATGAAGGTGCTGGTCAACGGCGGC
>CAZLYG010000232.1:0-8266 GCA_964563075.1 uncultured Steroidobacteraceae bacterium
GCTTACGGCTTGCTGCGCGGCCTGCAATGGGTGAGCTCGAAGTCGCGGCGACCGCTGGCTTACCGACATCAGCTGCACGCCGCCTACTGGCTGATCGCCGCGGCCGTGCTCGTTCCCTTGCCCGCGGTCCTCGCTGGCGGTCCCCACTTTCTGCCGGCCACCGCGCAGGTCTGGTCGGCGCCTTCCGTGCAGGCGCTGAGCGCAACCGCCACGAGCATGCCCAGCGTGATGATCTCCTTGGCTGCCACAGGGACACCGTTTCGTCTGGACCTCCTTATGCAGTGCGCTCTGACGATCTGCGCGGGTGGTATCTCCATAGCTCTGCTGCTGGTGCTTATCGGCGCCGGTACCACGAGCCGACTCCTTACAGGAGCGCACGTCATCCGGCGTAGCGGGACCCTTAGGATCCTCGCGAGTGCCACGGCAAGTGTGCCCTTCTCCTTCTGGCGCCCAGGCGCGTTCTTCATTGTGCTTCCGACCTCACTGCTCACTCGCCCGCAGGACCTGCGAATCGCACTACGCCACGAAGCGCAGCACCACCGGCAAGGCGACACCTGGCTGATCTACGCACTGGAATTGCTGCGGGGGGCCTTTTTTCTCAACCCGGCCTGGCACCTGCTCAACACTCGTGTGCACGAGCTGCAGGAGTTCGCGTGCGATGAGGCGGTCATCGCGCATCACTCCGTGACGGCGAGCCGCTACTGCGATTGCCTGTTGTGGGTCGCCGAGAACGCACTGGCCCAAAGGCTGCCGTCCGTCTGCATGTCCATGGTGGATCAGAATCGCCTGCGCCAGACCTCAGCGGAGGCGACTGAGCCGAGCGGCACGATCGCACACAAGGGTGCGACCTTGCTCGCCCGGCGAGTTGCGGTGCTGCTGCTCCCTTCGAAGCGTGCGCCGCACACCTTTGTCGTCGTCGCCCTGCAGTCGATAGCGGCGGCTACATTGCTCGTGAGCGGCATGGCACTCGCTGCCACTGTGCAGGATCGACGCATCTCCGCCTCCGAGGCTGCGGAGATGGCAACCGCTGCACAGCTCAATACATCATTTCCGATCGTGACCAACCCGCAGGTGGTCGCGGAGATCAACCGACTGGTGGGAACCCCGGACGGCAGGGCCTACCTGCGCGAGAGTGCGCGGAGAATGCGCGCGCACGAAGATCTCATCAGAGAAAAGCTCGGCCAGCTCGGGTTGCCGGCGGAGCTTCTGGCGGTACCCCTCGTCGAGTCCGGGTACCGCAATCGCCCGCAGGACGGGAATCCGCAGCATGGCGCGGGCATCTGGATGTTCGTGACACCGACCGCGCGCGCTTTCGGTCTTGAAGTGGATGCCACCGAAGATGATCGCTTGAATCCCGCGCTGGAGACCGACGCGGCGGCGCGGCTCCTGTCGCAGCTCATGGCCGAGTTCGGGGATTGGAACCTGGCTCTGCTCGCCTTCAACGCCGGAAGCGAGTTCGTGAACCGCTCCATGCACGAGGCCGGAACGCGGGATGCATTCGAGCTGGCACAACTGGGCTATGAGAACGATCCGCACTATCTCGCGCGGGTCATGGCCACCATCATCGTGATGAAGAATGCCTCCCGAAAGGCCTACTACTGAAGCAGCGTGCGGCTCCCGGAAGTTTCAGCCCGGGCGAAAGACCCAGAAGTCGGGCCCGCGCTCGGCCTCCAGCTTGCGCAGCTGCTCACGATGAATCTCCCGGACCCGCGCCGGCGTGATCGCTTCTGAAGCATCGACCTGCTCGATTCGCAGGCTCGTCTTGTCCTCGTAAAGGTGCTCACCCGCGAGGCGCGCCCGAGCGTCGTACGGCCAGACAAAGGCCTGGCGGCTGGACACGTGATAAAGCCCTTCCGTGCGATCGACGGCATAGCCGATTGCGCGCAGATCCGCGCCACGTGCGAGCTGATGGAACGTGATCTCGTCGCAGACGCCCCAGTCCGCCACCGACAGTCGATCGTCCGAGTGCCACAACACCGCCTCTCCCACGCTGTGATAGAACGCACGCACGCCGTCTTTGCCTTCGATGACTGCGGGATTGGCGCCCCACGTGATGCGATACACGGGGTGATCGACCGTCATGTCCGAGGCCAGGATCTTGTCGTACTCCCCGGCACCCTCCAGGTGCACGTGGCGCCAGAAGTTGAGGAGGATTGCACGGTGCAGCGGCACGCTCGTCCGTTCCAGAAGCTCCGCTGTCGGCTTCATGCAGTCGTAGACCGCCTGTTCGAACCTGTTCATGGCACCCTCATTGAGCGCAGCTCGCGTAGGGCGAATATAGCGGTGCCCCAGCTCCACCGCGCACACATTTGCTGTCGCTCCGGTGGGCGACGCTTCGCTTGCCGCCGATCCCTCCGGGATTCCCACCGATTGCTGCGCAATTTCGGGGGAAGGCCCCATATCGGCTATATTGCAGGCCTCGCGCTGAGCTGGCGCGGGAGACGCCGCCGATGAATCGGGCCAAACACGACCAGCACCACGGGCATGATCACGACCATGGGCATGATCATGACCACGGGCATGGTCATAGCCACGGACCGGATCACGCGCGCAGTGCCGATCACGGCCACGATCATGACCACGGCCATGGCCACGGCGGACACCAGCAGATCCATTCCCACGGGCACTCGCATAGCCATTCTCGTGGCCACTCCCATGGTCACGAGGCGAGCGAACGCCGCCTTGTCATCGCGCTGTTCATTCTGGGCACCTTCACCCTCGTAGAAGCGATCGGGGGGTACTTCGCGCACTCGATTGCTCTTCTCGCCGAGGCAGCTCACATGCTGGCCGATTCTGCCTCGCTGGTCCTCGCAGTCATGGCCTTAAGGATAGGGCGACGCCCGGCCGACCAACGGCGTACCTACGGCCATCGCCGCTATCAGCCTCTCGCCGCGTTCGTGAACGGTCAGGCGTTGCTGCTGCTGACCATCTGGGTCATCTACGAAGCGGTCGTGCGCCTGATGGGACACCCGCAAGTCAACGGGCGGATCATGCTTACTGTCGCCGTGGCGGGTGGCCTCGCCAATCTGGCCGCCTTCCTGGCTTTGTCAGGCGCGCAGTCACTCAACGAGCGCGGTGCGCGAGCTCACGTCCTCAGCGATCTGCTGGGCTCGGGGGCGGCCAGCGCGGCCGCCGTTCTGATTCTCACGCTCGGGTGGACGATTGCTGACCCGCTGCTGTCGTTGGTGGTAGCGGCGCTGATCCTGCGCTCCGCATGGGCACTCACACGCGAGTCAGCTGACGTTCTGTTGGAAGGTGTTCCAGCGGGATTCGATATCTCGCAAATCGAGGCGGAGCTGATGGGCCATGTACCTGGACTGATCGGAGTCCACCATGTCCATGCGTGGTCGATGACGGGTGAGCGGCCGATGGTCACTTTGCACGCTCACCTCGCCCCGGGGACGCGGCACCACGAAGTCATCACCGCGATTCACTTGCGCCTCGGACAACAGCTGAACGTCGAGCACACCACCGTTCAGATCGAAGAGGAAGGCACCTGCGAGGGCCCAGCATGTGGTCCCCCAGCTGCGGTCGCGCTGGAAAACGAACACAAATAAGGGAACGATCACTCCCCGCGCACGAGCTCCTGAAGCTGGTGCAGCAGCGGCACCTGGCCCGTGTTGATTTTCTGCAGCGCTACGTCCCACGCAAACCACTCTGCGCGGTCAACTTCGGGGAACTCCTGACGCTTGCCGGACTTCGGCGGCCATTCCATCGAGAAGGTGTTGCTCCGCATCTTCGAGGCGTCGAGGTCGCCCTCGACGGCAAAAGCAACGACAGTCTTGCCACCGCTTTGACGCACTGGAGTCAGAGCTCGGAACGCACCCTCCATCTGAACTCCCAGCTCCTCGACAAATTCACGCCGCGCCGCAGCGAGCGCATCTTCGTCCGGGTCGAGCTCACCCTTGGGAATCGACCACGCCCGGACATCCTTGTTCTTCCAGAACGGGCCGCCCGGGTGCACGAGCAGCACCTCGAGCGTCGCGTCCGCTCGTCGGCGATATACGAGGATGCCTGCGCTCTGCTTGCCTGCCATGCCTAAGAAACGGGCTTGCGCAGGCGAGCCTCTTCCGCCCGCATCGCCGTGAACAACGTCCGCAGCTTCTGCGTGTCCCCGGTCGGCTTGCGGATCTCCGCCTCGCGCCACTTGAAGCCCGGGTCGTGGGACATGGCGAGGATCGTCTGGCGTGCGTGGGTGAGCTGGTGCTTGAGCAGGGGTCGCAGGGTGTCCAGCGATTCGACGTCCGCTCGCTCCTCCGGCGTCTCGGCCAGAGTGGAATCGCAGAAGAGGCGGAAGTACTCCGAATACCACTCCTGATAGAGCTGCAACGGCTCATCGAAGGCCGGATCCTGCATCAGCTCCAGGCCGATATGCACTGTGCACAGATAGCTGGAGCCGGAGCGGATGTAGTTGTTGTGCTCGCGGACCACCGAGTCGGTGTACTCCAGAGGACCATAGAAAGTCGCGAGCAGCTTGTGCCGCTTCGGTCCCGTGACGTTGCGCTCGCGCAGGTACTCGAACAATGCCTTGCGATGCATGAGGGAGAATGCCGTCGAGCGCAGCGCGACCAGCTGCCCCGCGAGCCGTGATTGCGCGGACACGGCCCGCATCAGGTACTGGTGGCCCAGCTCCCACTGCTGATACGAGCTGACGCTCTCCAGAACACGGCTCGCAACCAGCCGCTCGTCGGGCGTTCCCTCTCGGGAGGCTACGGCGATGTGCGCTTCGGACTCTTCCATGAGCCGTGCATGCTTGAACGTGGCCGTCTGCATTCGGCTGTTCCCCGACCCCGCGCGGCTGTTATATGACAACTCCTCTTCGGAGGTAAGCATTTGCGACGCGCGCTCGCAACTCGTAGCGCCGCAGCGACACTGTGCGGGTCGGCTTGGGCGCGGCTGTTCGTCAGGTTGAGCCAGGCGATTTCGGCTCATGACCCGGCTCGATATCGAGGGCGCACGGCGCTTCCGAACGAGCGAGTTTCGTATCAGCACCCGCCAAATATGACAGAAGCGTGCGCCTGATCACCGCGGGCTGTGGTGGCGAATAAGTAAGCTGCGCGCGCCCTGACAGACTCGAGGAAGAAAGCAAAAATGGAGCTGATCGTGACGTCCATCGCGGCCACCGTAGTGCTGCTGCTTGGACACTTCTGCATCATCGTCTGGAACCGTCTGACGGGCTCGAGATAGGTTTCGAGCATCGTTGACGACGGAAAGCGCCGCCCCCTCCGGGCGGCGTTTGCGTTTCCGCAAGTCCACTTTCCGCGCCCCTTATGTCATGTGACGCCCGTCACATTTCCGCTGCGCTGTAGGATCGGTCTGGACAGCCACAAAAAATGCGAGCGCCGGACTGATGACCCGGTGCGCTCGCCGTGCTGAAGAACAACTACAAGGTGCTTGCGAGTGCCCCAGCGTCCGGTCCGGCCTTCGGCCCTGTTTGCAGTTCTCGCTCTCTCCACTGTTGCGCTGCCTTCTGGAGCGCCCGCCGCTGAGGCGCCGCAGGAGCAGCCCCCTCTGCCGCAGCTTGCGGGAATCGTCAAGGACGAAGGCTGGGCCCGCGTGCTGGGCAAAGCCCTCTTCTGGGATACCGTAGCGAGCGCGAACGGCTCCGACTGCGCGAGCTGCCACTTCGTGACGGGCGCCAACCGGCACATTCCCGACCAGTCCCAGGCCCCTCTGCAACTGCGGCTTGCAGCGGCGATCGACGGCCCGGCGCCGGGCAGCCCGCTTGCAGCTTTGGCCGCCGACGATCCGAACGGCATAGTCGATGTGTGCTCGCGGCAAGTGCGTGCCCAATCGGCCGCGATGCCCGACTTCGGCCCGGTGCGCACCGCCGGCAAGGTCGCCGATGAGGATCCCTCCTGCCATGAGGATCTGACCGTCCGGCTGGCTCGTTCGCTGCTCGAGCGCAAGCCGTTGGCAGATCGCTCGATCAATCCAGACGATGGAACCTTCGGCCCGGACGGCCCGCATGGCAACCTGGTCTCGCCGACGGGACAGGGGCTCGAGCGCACCTATCAATGGATGATCGAGCAGGCGTTCGAGGACTCGCTGTGGAGGCCGACCGGAGACGCCACAGCCACCCGTACCAGCTCCCCCACACCCCTCACTGAGGCTCGCACGCGGGTGGAGCAGAACTTCGCGCTCTTCTGGGGCGTCGCCCTCATGGTTTACGAGTCGACTCTCGACCCGCACTGGGCTCGCGACCACGAGATTGCGCGCTCGCTGTCGATCCCGGCATCCACGCGCCAAGCCGAGTGGGAGTGAGCGGCCCGCAATCTTTGCCGCTAACTTGACCGTTAAGGCCGCTGCCGCGTCTCCTGTCGCACTGCGCAGCCGGGGAACTGCCTGGCCGGCAACACGTTTCGCCTACGATCGATTCTGCGGTCGCGGGAGGTTGCGTGTTGCGCTGCCGGGCGCAGCCGCGGAGCGCAGACTTGGAGCGCTTGTTTGTCGACGATTGGCCAGACGTGATCCCCCTCGAGGAAGTCCTCGGTGCGCTCGATCTGCTCCCCGAGCCGATAGTGCTGCTCGACAGGAGCGCACGCATCGTCGGCGTCAATCGCGCACTCGCGCGCGTGTTGGATGCAGGTCCCGGCGAGTTGACCGGACGGCAGCTCACCGACTTCATCTCGGAGGCCCCCGAACGCTTCCTGCAATACATCGGCACACGCATGCGCGGTGAACCGTCGCCGCCGCTGCGCTCGCTCACCATTCGCCTCAAGGGGGGCGCGGCTGTCACGTTCGACGCCGAAAGTTCCGCTTACCGTCCCAACGCCCATTCGCCGCTGCTGGTACTGACACGCCTGCAGCCCAAGGGCGCGAGCACCGGCTCGGTAGAAGCATTCCTGGCGATCCTGGCGCACGAGCTGCGCAATCCTCTCGCCCCGATCCGCAACTCCATGCAGCTGATGCAGGCCTCCGAAGGCGACGTGGGGACAATGTCCGCCGCGCGCGCGATCGTCGAGCGCCAGATCAAGCATCTGTCGCGGATCATCGACGATCTGCTGGATATTTCCAAAGTCACCCAGGGCAAGCTCGAGCTGCATCCACAGCCCACCGACCTGACCGACATCATTCACCTGGCGTTGGAGATTGCGCGGCCGCAGCTCGAGGGCAAGCAACATCCGCTGCACATCGATCTCGCTCGCGACGGCTTGTCGGTGCTCGCCGATCCCAATCGCCTGGCGCAGGCTTTTGCCAATCTGCTGCACAACGCTTCGAAGTATTCCGCGGCGGGGACGCCGATCCGAATCGAAGCGACCACGGACGCAGAACAGGCCGTGGTCCGCGTGATCGACCGAGGCATCGGCATCCCAGCGAACATGCTCGAGCGCATCTTCGGGCTATTCGAGCAGGTTGACCGCACGGGAAGTGGACCCCACGACGGGCTTGGCGTCGGGCTCACGCTCGCCAAGCGCATCATCGAGCTGCATGGCGGCAGCGTCGTTGCATCCAGCGACGGCAAGGATCGCGGCAGCCAGCTCACAGTCCGGCTGCCTCTGGTGGAGCAGCCGGAAAGCAGCATCTCGCTGACGCCGCCGCAGCACGCGACCGCCCCAGGTCGCCGCCTGCGAATTCTCGTGGCTGACGACAATCGCGACGCAGCCCAGACCCTGGCAATGCTATTGCGTCTGGATGGACATGACGTGCGAGCGGTTCATGACGGCGCCGAGGCGCTGACGCTTGGAGAGGCCTTCCACCCGCAGCTGCTGCTGCTCGACATCGGCATGCCCGTGCTCGACGGGTACGAGACGGCGCGCCAGGTCCGCGAGCGCCCGTGGGGCCGTAAAGCCCAGCTCGTGGCGCTCACCGGATGGGGACAGGACTCGGATCGCCGCAACGCGCTGAATGCCGGCTTCCACCATCATCTGGTGAAGCCGGCGGAGCCCGACGCGCTGCGTGCTGTCATCGACAGCATCGTGGAATGATTATGCGCGGTGCGGCAGGTTGTACATCACCTTGCCGTTTGGGAAAGTCACCGACGCACAGAACCCCCCTTTGCGGCCGTCCTTGAGCGGATGGATGGTCATGTCGATCTTGTCGCCCGGCTTGAGCGTATGGCGGGACCAGCCATTGCGATTGAGGTAGTTCGGGCTCATGCCCTCGATGCCCCACTTCTCCTGCACGCCCGCGGAGTTCGGCACCTCCATGTAGATGAAGGTATGCGGGTTGGTCCAGTCGAACTGCGTCACCGTCCCCTTGATGTCGATCGTGTGCTGCATGTCGAACATGGCGGTCGAGTGATGCGCCACGGCGGTCGTGGCGC
>CAZLYG010000233.1:0-8179 GCA_964563075.1 uncultured Steroidobacteraceae bacterium
TCCGCGAGGAAATACGTAAAGGTGTTTCGCCACAGGCGGCCATCCGCGCGGGCTTCGAGAAGGCCTTCTCCGCCATCGCGGACTCGAACATCACGACCCTCATCGCGGGTGTAGTGTTGTGGATCTTCGGCGTGGGGGCGATACGCGGCTTCGCGATCGTTCTGACCCTCGGCATCGCCACTTCGATGTTCACCGCGTTGATGGGTAGCCGTGCGCTGATCACCCTCATGTACGGCGGGCGGCAACGCAAGATTGCCCACTTGCCGATCTAGCCGGCGCGCGCCCTTCTTCTTCCTCCAGAGGTTGCAGTGGAATTCTTTCATAAGCAGACGAGCTTCCCGTTCATGGCCACACGCAAGGTGTGGTACACCTTGTCTGCAGTGCTGATGGTGGCTTCGCTGGCTGCCTTGGCGACACGCGGTTTGAATCTCGCGATCGATTTCACCGGCGGCGTGAATGCGCAGGCCAACTTTGCCACGGCCGCCAATATCGATGGCGTGCGCTCGAAGCTCGCGGCCGCCGGCTTCCGCGACCCGCAGGTGCAGAACTTCGGCTCCTCGCGTGATATCTCGATCCGGCTGCCGCCGGACCCGAAGGAGAACGAGAACTCGATTCGCGCGAAGCTCGAGCCGTTGCTCAAGGCCGTCGATCCGAGCGCGCAGGTCACGGATCTGGAAGTGCTCGGTCCCCAGGTGGGGAGCGAGCTGCGCTCCAGCGCCGCGGAGGCCCTCGGCGCCACGCTGCTGCTGATCTTCCTGTACATCGCGTTTCGCTTTCATACCTGGCGACTGTCCCTTGGCGCGATCCTGGCCGTCGTGCACGACCCGATCCTGGTGCTTGGGCTGTTCTCCTGGACGCAGACTTCTTTCGATCTGCCGGTCGTCGCCGCGGTGCTGGCGGTGGTCGGCTATTCTCTGAACGATACGGTGGTGGTGTTCGATCGAATCAGAGAGCGGTTCGAATCCAACCGGCGCCTGCCCTCCGACGTAGTGCTCGATCAGTCGATCAACCAGACGCTCTCGCGCACGATCATGACGAAGGTCGTGACCTCTATCGTGGTGGTCGCGCTACTGTTCCTCGGTGGGCCGGTGCTCAAGGGGTTCTCCGAGGCGCTCATGGTAGGCATCATCGCGGGCACGTACTCGTCGATCTATATCTCGAGCGCGATTGCGCTGGATTGTGGCCTGACCGCCGAGCACATCTTTCCGACGGTGAAGAAGGCGGCGGTCGATCATCTCCCGTGATCGAGCTGCTGTCCGATCCGCAAAGCTGGCTGGCGTTCCTGACATTGTCGCTGCTCGAGATCGTTCTCGGGCTCGACAACATCATTTTCATTTCCATCCTCGTCAGCCGGCTGCCCGGTCCCCGGCAGGGGACGGCGCGCATTACCGGGCTGGCGCTCGCCATGCTCACGCGCGTTGCGCTTCTGTTCTCGATCGTCTGGCTGACGCGACTCGTGCGGCCGCTGTTCCAGGTCGGTGACCAGGGGGTTTCGGGCCGCGATCTGATTCTGCTGGCCGGCGGGCTGTTTCTGCTCGGCAAGAGCGTGCTGGAGATTCACGGTACTCTGGAGGGTGCCCGCGAAGTCAGTACCCGGCGGCGCGTTTATGCCAACTTCGTGATGACGGTCGTGCAGATCGCAGTGTTTGACATCGTGTTCTCGCTCGACTCGGTGTTCACGGCAGTCGGCCTGGCGAAAGACCTGCCGATCATGGTCGCGGCAATCGTGGTCGCGATCATCGTCATGATGCTGGTATCAGGCTCGCTGAGCGTCTTCATCGAGCACCATCCGACCATCAAGGTGCTGGCGCTGGCGTTCCTCATTCTGATCGGCGTCGCGCTGGTCGGTGAGGGACTGCACTTCGAGATTCCCAAGGGGTATCTCTACTTTGCGATGGCCTTCTCCATTGGCGTGGAGATGATCAACATCCGCCTGCGGCGGCTGCTGGATGCGCGCTCGAAGCCGGGTGAGGAGGAGGGCGGCTGACGATCTAAGGTCAGCGGGACGCCACGGGACTCGGGCTCGTCGTGCCGCCGTTCATGCCGACCCGCAAGCGGCTGTGACGGTAACCATAGAACGCGTAGATGAGCGCGCCGATGATGGTCCATACGACGAGACGCAGCCACGTCTCGATTCCGAGAGAGAACATCAGCAGCAGGCAGATACCGGCGCCGAGGATGCAGGTCACGACCGGCACGGGCGTCTTGAACGGCCTCGGAAGGTCCGGTCGCGTGATGCGCAGGATGAGGACGCCGATACAGACCGTGACGAATGCGGCGAGCGTTCCGATGGAGACGATCTTGCCGAGGACGTTCACAGGGAATAGCCCGCCGATCAGGGCAGCGCACGCACCCGTCAACACCGTTCCAAAGCTGGGTGTATGAAAACGCGGGTGGACACGTCCGAAGGCCTTGCCGATCAAGCCGTCGCGCGCCATGGCCAGAAAGATTCGCGCCTGAGCCAGCAACATCACCAGCATCACTGAGGTCATCCCCGCGATGGCGCCGAGCTTGACCGGTATGGCGAGCCAGTACAGCGAGGGGTATTTGTCGAGCGCCAGCGCGACTGGCGCCGCCACATCGAGCTGCGTGTACTTCACCATCCCGGTCAGGACGGCGGCCACCACGACGTAGAGGATGGTGCAGATGAGCAGGCTGCCGAGAATGCCGATCGGCATGTCACGCTGTGGATTACGCGTTTCCTGGGCGGCGGTGGAGAGTGCGTCGAAGCCTATGTAGGCGAAGAAAATCACGCCGGCCGCGGCCAGAATGCCGCTCGGACCGAACTTGCCCCACTCCCCGGCATTGGGCGGGACGAACGGGTGCCAGTTGGCGGTGTTGATGTGGGAAACACCGAAGAGGATGAAGAGCAGGACTACCGTCACCTTGATGGCGACGATCCAGGCGTTGAAGGTGGATGACTGCCGGATACCGATGTAGCAGATCGTGGTGATCACGGCCACGATCAGCATGGCGGGTAAGTTGATGAGGGCCCCCGTCGTCACTATGGCGAAGTGCCCCAGGCCCTGGTCCAGGGGTGCGTTCGAGAGAGCCGCCGGAATGTGCATCCCCAGCTGATCGAGAAGACTCACGACGTAGCCTGACCAACCGACCGACACCGTGCCCACGGCTACGAGATACTCGAGGACCAGATTCCACCCGATGAACCACGCGACGCCTTCGCCCAGCGTTGCGTAGGAGTACGAATAAGCGCTTCCCGAAACGGGAATCATCGCCGCGAACTCGGCATAGCACAGGCCCGCGAAGGTGCAACCGATTCCGCAGATGATGAACGCGAGGGCGAGCGCGGGACCGGCGTTATTGGCGGCGGCCGTTCCGGTCAGTACGAAAATGCCGGTGCCGATGATGGCGCCGATGCCCAGCGCCACCAGTGCCGTCGCGGACAGGCAACGGTTGAGCTTGATGCCCGAGGCGTCGTCCGATTGCAGTTCATCGATCGACTTCGTCGCGAGAAGCTGGCTCGGCATGGGGGTCCCCGGTCAAGTAGTTGTTGGCGCGGACTATGGGCGAGCTTCACTCCTCGCGCAACTCAGGAGGCAGGAGCGGTGCGAACACTTCCAGCAGTGCTTCGTATACTTTAGGGGTGCCTGCCAGCACGTTGCCCGCCTGGCGATATTCGCCGCCGGCCAGCGTGCCGATACGCCCGCCAGCCTCCTGAATGAGCAGAGTGCCGGCGGCCGTGTCCCAGGGCGACAGGCCGATTTCCCAGAAGGCGTCTGCACGCCCGGCGGCGATGTAGGCCAGATCGAGCGCTGCGGCGCCCGGCCGCCGCACGCCGGCGGTCTGCTGCATCACGCTCTTGAGCATCGCCATGTAGGGATCGATGAAGCGCGTATTGGCCCGGTAGGGGAAGCCCGTTGAAATCAGGGCTCCTTCGAGCGTGCGCTGCTTGCTGACGCGCATGCGACGGTTGTCCAGATGGGAGCCACCGCCGCGCGAGGAGGTGAACAGCTCCTGGCGCATGGGATCGTAGACCACGGCGTGCTCGATCCGGCCGCGCTGCTGGCATGCGATCGATACCGCGAAGGTCGGGAAGCCGTGCAGGAAGTTCGTCGTGCCATCGAGCGGGTCGATGATCCAGACCGTCTCGTTGTCCCCCGACGGACCGCTCTCCTCCGCCAGGAAGGCATGCTGGGGGTAGTGCTTGCGGATGATGCCGATGATCTCCGCCTCTGCCGCACGATCCACTTCGGAAACGAAGTCATTGCGGCCCTTGGAGGTCACGGTGAGCGACTCGAGGCGGTTCAGGCTGCGAACGATGACTTCGCCGGCGCGGCGGGCGGCCATCACCGCGATATTGAGAAGGGCGTGCACGGGAAAATCATACCTTATCGACGGCTAAAGCGTCGGCGAGCGTGCGAGCCCATCGCTGTTGTTCTGGCGCGGAGGCCACGAGATCCTGGCGGAGCTCGAACTCCAGTGCCGGGTTGCCGGCGTCGTCGCCGTAGACCAGGACGCCGTAGTCGGTGTCCGGCTCGACGGTGTACGGCACATTGGCACCAACATTCAGTGACGCATCCTGTGCGCGCAGCCGCTCGATCGTGGCGTGCGCGAAGGCTTTGCTGGCAACGAAGAGAACGCCGACGTGCCAGGCACGCGGCACACCATCGTAGGTCGGCGTAAAGCTGTGAATGGCCACGATGACAGTACGGCGGCCCTCCGCCTTGCGCTGCGCAAGATGTTCAGCGATGGCCTGATGGTGGGGCGTGAACACGCGCGCGGCACGAACAGCGCGCTCCGGGGCCGTGATGCCGATGTTCGCCGGAATCTCGGTTCGCTCGGACCGCGTCACGATGCTCGACGGGGAATGCAGTGGGCGATTCAGATCAATGAGCAGCCGGGAACAGGTTCCGAGGAAGGCCACGGAGTCGAGCTGCCTGGCCAGGTGCCGCGTAACCGCTGCTGCGCCGATGTCCCACGCAATATGCCTCTGCAGCTCGCTCGGCGGCACGCCCAAGGTGCCGTACTGGGGAGGGAGATAGTTAGAAGCATGAGGACACAGGAGTACTACGGAAGATGTCCCCGCGGCGTTTACGATCTCCACGGGCGCGGGCCAGTCATGCATGGCCCCGAAGGGTACAGGAACTTGACGCCCCGGGAATGAAGAGTTAAAGCCCAGCAGATGGAATCGGCCAACATCCGCATCGTCCTCGTCGAGACGTCGCACCCCGGCAACATCGGCGCAACGGCGCGGGCGATGAAAAATATGTCGCTGCAGGAGCTGGTTCTCGTGCGGCCCAAGCAGTTTCCGCACAGCGAAGCCACGGCGCGCGCTTCCGGTGCGGACGACGTCCTCAGCCATGCCCGTGTCGTAGGTTCAGTCGCTGAGGCGGTTGCTGACTGTGGGTTCATCGCAGCCACGACTTCTCGCGATCGCGATCCGAACATCCGTCTCGTCGATGTGCGTGAGGCGGCCGAGCGCATCGTGAGTGAGGCTCGGAGCGGGCCCGTCGCCGTGCTCTTCGGTGCAGAGCGCACGGGGCTCACGAATACGGAGATCGGGGCGGCGCACTGCCTGATGCGAATTCCGGCCAATCAGGAGTATCTGTCGTTGAATGTGTCGATGGCGGTGCAGCTCGTCGCCTACGAGCTGTTTCGCGCTCGTGGTGCCACTGTATTGCCTCCGCAACGCGAGATGCCGCTGGCGACGGCAGCGGAGATGGAGCGCCTCTATGCTCATCTGCAGGAGGTGCTGGAGGAAATCGATTTCCGCGACCGCACCCAAAGCGGCACACACCTGATGACGCGCATCCGGCGCTTCCTGCAGCGGGCGGAGCTGGATCAGAACGAGGCCAACATTCTGCGCGGCATCCTCACCTCGGTGCAAAACCGCCGTCGTTCCGCGGGGAACAAGTGAGAGTCATCTACCTGGACTATGCCGCGACGACTCCCGTGGATCCGGCGGTCGTGCAGGCGATGACCCGCTGTCTGGGAATCGATGGGGATTTCGGCAACCCTGCCTCGGCTACGCATCCATTCGGACTGCGCGCGGCCGCACGAATCGAGCGCGCGCGCTGCCAGGTGGCGGCACTCATTGGGGCGGCGCCGGAGGAAATCGTATTCACTTCCGGAGCGACCGAATCCGCGAACCTCGCGGTTCTTGGCGCCGCGCGCGCCAATGCCGCTCGGGGCCGTCACCTCGTGACGTCCCGGACCGAGCACAAGGCGGTGCTTGACGCCTGCAAGCAACTGGAGAAGGAGGGGTTCAGGGTCACATGGCTGACTCCCGATCGCAGCGGAGTCATCTCGCCGGAGCTGCTTCAGGGCGCACTCCGTGCCGACACCGTACTGGTGAGCCTGATGCATGCCAACAATGAGATTGGCGTCATCCAGGATCTGGGCAAGCTGGGAGCCGTCTGTCGCGACCGAGGCGTCCTGTTCCACAGCGATGCGGCGCAGTCCGCCGGGAAGATCGAGATCGACGTGCAGAGACTGCCCGTGGACTTCATGTCCTTCACCGCGCACAAGATTTACGGGCCCAAGGGCATCGGGGCGCTGTACGTGCGGGGCTCGCGGCGGGGATTTCTGCAGCCGTTGAGCTTTGGCGGCGGCCAGGAGCGGGGGCTCCGCCCCGGCACGCTCGCCACCCATCAGATCGCGGGCTTCGCAGAGGCCTGCGGGCTTGCGGCCGAGCGGCTCGCCTCCGAATCCGTGCGCCTGACAGCTTTGCGCGAACGTCTCTGGAGCCGCCTCTCGAGCCTGGACGGGGTTCACCTCAACGGGCAGGGCGCGCCGCGGCTGCCGGGGATCCTCAACGTCTCCTTCGAGGGCGTTGAAGGGGAGAGCCTCGTGACCGGGTTGCCGCAACTGGCCGTATCCACCGGGTCGGCGTGCAACTCCGCCTCCGGGGATCCCTCCTACGTGCTCAGAGCCCTGGGGCGCGACAGCCAGCTTGCGCAGAGCTCGCTGCGGTTCAGCTTCGGCCGCCCCACGACCGAGGCCGATATCGACTTGGCCGGCGAGGCGGTCGTTCAGGAGGTGCTCCGCCTGCGTGCCTTGTCGCCCGCAGAGCCCCCGCTGCCCGGTTGCAGCGTTTCCGGAGAAGCCGGCGGACCGGGGGAGGACACCTGGGTCCGGTTCGACCTGTCGGTGGAGAATGGCATTGTGAAGGCCGCACGTGTTAAGTCGTATGGGTGCCCCCATACTGTAGCGGTGGCCTCGTGGCTGGCCTCCCAGCTGCCAGGCCGGCACCGGGACGATCTGGTCCCGGGATCCCCGACCGGCTGGGCGGCTGCCCAGGCCGTGCCGGTGGAGAAACTTGGGCGTCTCCTGGTCGTCGAAGACGCATTGCAGCAATGCGTTCGGCGCTGGGAATGACGGGTAGAATGCACGGTAGCGCTTGAGACCCCCCTGCCATGGCCATTTCCCTCACCGAATCCGCCGCCAACCGAGTCAAGACCTTCCTGGTCTCCCGCGGACGCGGCCTGGGTTGCCTCGACAACGAGTTGGCGAACGGTGTCCTTGTAGTGGGCGGCGTCCAAGCCGCAGGCGAGCTTGGCGGCGTCCTGGCGGCTGTCCGAGAACGCGATCAGCCGGTGCGCGGAGGGCTCGCCGTATAGGCGATGCAGCAGTTCCTCAGTGAGCACCTGGCTTGCGCGGTCCGCGGCGGTGCGCATGTGCCAGATCGGGGTGCGCATGCGCCGCGGGCTCGTCACGGGCAGCGCCTGGCCCTGATTGAAGCCCACCCAGGTGCGCTCCCAGAAGTCATTACATGTTGGGCAGCGGGTCGGGATCGCCGGGATCCGTCCGGAGGCGTCGGGCCCGGAGCCAACGCGGCGGATCGTGTACTGATAGCCGGTGTGCGGTTCGCCGACGGGCGGCGCGAGCTCGCCGGTGCCCGGGCGCAGCACCCGCGGAGTGAAGCGGAAGTCATATCCCTGAAAGTTCCAGTCGGACACCAGCGGCGCGGTGTCTTCACCGGACGGCCAGTAGATCTTGTAGTTGGCGTAGGTCTGATCGGCGAACGTACGGTCGGGGACCTCTTCGAGGTTTGGGAGATCCGGGAGCAGGTAGCTGCCACCGGTCCCAGTGTCGGAGTGATAGCCGCCCAACAGCACGTCGCCGCACGTCTGGCAGGACAACAGGTCCAGGCAGCGCGCGCCGCATTCACAGCGGATCCGGCTCCGCGCATAGAGCTTGCCGATCCGCCGGCGTGGAT
>CAZLYG010000234.1:0-8167 GCA_964563075.1 uncultured Steroidobacteraceae bacterium
CAGGCGCGCGTCGGATTGCCATCGATGTGCACTGTGCAGCAACCACAAAGGCCGAGACCACAACCGAACTTGGGCCCCTTGATGTCGAGGACGTCGCGCAGGACCCACAAGAGCGGGGTGTCGCCGTCCACGTCCACGGTTCGGGGCGTGCCGTTGATCTTGATGGTGTAGCTCATGTCTTGTCCTTAACGCGAACGGTGCGGGCACCGCGGCGTTATATCCAATGAAATCCAACGGGTACGACTACCGCCCCGCCGGGAGCGAGCATAATTCCAGATGCGTCTCTTGGATACCGCGGCGCGGGAGCGGTCCATCACGCGGTGCGGGCGGAATAACGTCAAACGAGTGTTTCCCGATCTGAAAGAATCGTGCCGCGATGGAGAAGATCACGAATCTGTTCGACTACGAGATTTTCGCCCGCGTGATCAAGGCTGGAAGCTTATCCGCGGCTGCTCGGGAACTGCACTCCTCGCCAGCAATGATTTCCAAGCGCCTGACCCGGCTCGAGGAGCGGCTGGGCGTCCGATTGCTGCAGCGCACAACGAGACGGCTGACCCCGACCCAGGTGGGCCAGAGCTTCTTCGAGCGCGTCGTTGCCGTCCTGGCGGCCGTCGAGGACGCCGAGAACTTTGCCGCGGTCGACAGCGAGCGCCCGCGCGGCACGCTCAAGGTATCCCTGCCGACCGCATTCGGCCGCCTGCACATCGCGCCCCGGCTGAAGGCCTTCCTGGACGCCAATCCGGACCTGCGGCTGGTCATAGACCTGAACGATGACTATGTCGACCTGGTGGCCGGAAGCTTCGATATGGCCGTGCGGATCGGCACCCTCCCCGACTCGAGCCTCGTCGCGCGCCGCCTCGCCCCTAACCGGCGCATCCTGTGCGCCGCACCGGTGTACCTGGACAAGCATGGCGAGCCCACCGATTTGCAGGAGCTGCATCGCCACAAACTGCTCTCTGCCGGACCTCAGGTCACCTGGCGCCTCGAAGGACCCGACGGAGCGGTGAACTTCAAGCCCGCCAGCATCATCGAGACCAATTCGAGCGAAGTCGTGCGTGAGGCGGTCGTAAGCGGCCTGGGTGTCGGCTTCCGCTCCACCTGGGATGTGAGCGCAGAGCTCAAACGCGGGGCCCTGCGGCGCGTCATGCCCGAATACGGCAGTGCACCCGATATCAACATCTACGCGGTCTACTCGGGCCGGCGTCTGGTACCGGTCAAAGTACGGGCTTTCGTCGATTATCTGGTCGCGGCCTTCGGCCCCGGCGAGCCGTACTGGGACCGCGACATTGCCGCCCTGCTGGAGCGTGAGCGCGAGACGGCCGAAGCCTGACTCTCGCTCCAGTTCTTTGCATTCCTTGACTCGCCGCAGCGCGGATCGTGCGCGCGCCGGCGATCTCGCCACCGTCAAGCTGTCTGTTACACTGCTGCGCAGCGCCGCGCTGCACAGCGCGGAATGGGACTTGCTTGCGTTGCCCGGCCTTGGCCGCAACGTTCGGTTCAAACAGGCACGCGCGTGGGGTGCGTGCCACTCAAACCCTATGGGGGAACAGCGGAATGAAACGCGTCGTCAAGTTGAGTGTGTTGGCCCTTTGTTCCACAGCCGCGGTGACCGCGGTGCTCGCGCAGCAGAGTGCGCCGCAGACCCCCGAGCAGGAGGCACAGGCCGCCGTCGATACCCGCCAGGGCCTGCAGAAGGTGATGGGCTTCGAGTTCGTCGGCCCGCTGGGCGGCATGTTGAAGGGCAAGGTGCCCTACGATGCCGCGGTGGTCGCCAAGAATGCCGCCAACGTTGCCGCGCTCGCCGCGATGCAGCCGGACGTGTTCGCGTTCGATACGCGCAAGTTCAACCTGAAGACCAAGGCGCGCGAAGGCATCTGGACCAACAAGGCCGATTTCGACGCCCGGTCCAATGACATGGTGAAAGCCGCCAACGAGGCGGTGATGGTTGCCAAGTCCGGCGGCGACAAGGACGCGCTGAAGAAGGCGATCATGGGAATGGGCAAGGGCTGCGCGGGTTGCCACGACAACTTCCGCGACAAGTAACTCTGCCGCTTCCTTCCCAACACGCGTGACGACCGAGCCGGTTCACGGCTCGCGTCACGCGTGGCCCGCTAGAAGCTGTTGTCAGACGGCGGCGGAGCGTTCGCCAGCAGCACGTAGACAAAGCAGGCGGCGATGGCGCACACGATGACCGCCTTGAACAGCTGCGAGGTCTGGATGGCGCGGTGTGGGGGAACGAGCGCGGCCGGCTTGTAGCCGGTGAACATGGCCGGCACCAGACTCTGCTTCTTGAACGTGTGGTAGTAGATGATCGCCAGCACGTGCAGCACCACGGCGCCGAGGATGATATTCACGTTGACGCTGTGAATGGTCGAGAGCACCGAGGCTGTCGATGACTTCACCGAAGGATAGTAAGGCCCCGTCCAGATGACAGCGTCGGTGGCGAACAGTCCCGTCGACACCTGCACGATCGTCAGCAGCAGCATGAGGATGACCATCAAGCCGCCGAGCGGGTTGTGACCCACGCTGGGCGTGGAGTTGCGATCGAACAGATGCTGCGCGTAGCTCCAGATCACCGCGGGTTTCGCCACGAAGCTGCTGAAGCGGGCGTGGTGGGGCCCGATGAATCCCCAGATCACGCGGAACACCAGCAGGCCGATCGCGAAATAGCCCAGGTAGAAGTGATACTGCATCCAGTCGAAGCCCAGCTTGGCCGTCACGTAGGATGCGACGAGGGACAGCGCGAACAGCCAGTGGAACAGCCGCAGCGGCAGATCCCAGACGAGGCGCCTGCTGGTGACACCACCCGTGTCCTCATGGGCAACGGGCACACTGACAGGTCGTGATGAGGGCGGCAGTGACCCGGCCGCCGTCGGGGCATCTTCAGTCAAACTCATTCCTCAGAAGGCTCGCGCCTGGGACGGGTTGGCGAGCAGCTTTTCGATCAGTTGACCGGTGGCCTCATGCACCTCGATGGTGGTCCCGCCCCGGCCATGGCCGCCTGCGCGGCCCATCGCAGAGTCTAATGGAGTCTTGCCCTTCTTGTCCTGCGCCCGCAGGTCCGCATTGTGGGCAACGAGATCCTTGATCACGTCGTCCCAGCCGTTGAGCGCGGCCGCGTGCAGCGCGGTTGCGCCGGTGCGTGTCTCATGGCCGTTGACATCGGCCCCCGCCTTGACGAGCAGATCGATCGACTCGATCGCCTCCTGCTGCGTCTTGAACCGGCCGCGCGTATCGATCTCGTTCGAGCCGACGCCCGCCGCTGCCATCACAGGAGTCATGCCGTAGATGTTGGGAAGGTTGACATCGGCGCCGTGGGCGAGCAGCAGCTTGATGGCGGCGGTATCGCCGGCTTTGGCCGCGCGCAACAGTGGAGTCGCTCCAATCGTGAGCATCTGATCGGCGCCGCGGTCCGGGCCGAGCGCACGGTAAGGGGGAAACAGTTTCAGCTGCGCATTCGGGTTCGCGCCGTGGTCGAGCAGCATCTGAATGAGCTGCAGGCTCGTCGTCTGATCGAGCGAGGGCATGTCAGGACGGCCACCGTGGGGAATCGTGTTCAGGTCCACGGCGGAGTACAGCGGCGTGCGTCCCCACCAGTCCCACTTGTTGACGTCCGCCTTGTGCTCGATGAGGTACCTGGCCACATCGAAGTGGAAGTTGGTGATCGCCACGATGAGCGGCGTCACCCCTTCGGGGTCCTCGAGGTTCACATCCGCCTTGCCATCGAGCAGATACTTCACGCAATCCAGGCAACCTTCGCGCGCGGCATACAGCAACGGAGTCAGCCCCCCGGGCAGCCGCCCCTGTGCGCGCGGCTCCGCGGTGACCATGCGTTGCCAGTCGTTGAACTTCGAGCGCGAGTTGACGTTGGCGCCGTGCCTGATCAGCAGCTTGACCATCTCGGGCTGCTTTTCCGCCGCCGCCCACATCAGCGCCGTCTGATCGTGCCAGCGCTCGACGTGGTCGACCTTGGCCCCGTGGCTGAGCAGCACCTTCGCGGCGGCGATGTTGCTCGTGCGGGCAATGACCATCAGCGGGGTCTGGCCATCCGCGTTTTCGGTGTTGGGGTCCGCGCCGGCCTTGAGCAGCTTCTCGATCACGCCGACGTTGCCTGTGACGGCAGCCTCCGACAACGGCGAGGAGCCGTAGTCGTTGATCACGTTCGCCTTCGCGCCGGCCTTGAGCAAGGCATCGATCAGCGGGACATCGTTGTGATAGACCGCGTAATGCAGCGGCGTGGTGCCATCCTTCTCGGCCGCGTTGACATCGGCCTTCTGCATCACCATCTCGAGCGCCGCCGCGCTGTCGCCCGCCTTGGCCGCTTCGATGAGCGAGTCCGCCCACGCGTGGCCCGCGCAGGTGAGCAGAATCGCGGCCAGTGCAACGACAGGCATGCGAGTCCCGGTGAGGCGCGTTCTCATACGCTTCAGATCTCCGCCATCTTGCCGGTGCTGTCGCCGATCTTCTCCAGCGGCACGCCGGCCCTGTCGAGCATCGTCAGCAGCACATTGGCCACTGGCGTGTGATCGGGATAGACGAGGTGCTGGCCACCCTTGAGCTTGCCACAGCCGCCGCCGATGAGTGCCGTCGGCAACGGGAACTGGTTGTGGCGGTCGCTGTTGCTCATGTTCGAGCCGTACAGAATGATCGCGTGGTCGAGCATCGACCCGTCACCGTCGGGCATGTCCTTCAGCTTCTGCAGCCACCTGGCGAGCACCTTGGTGTGGTAGTTCTGGATCTTCACCAGCTTCGCCTTCTTGGCCGGATCGTTGCCGTGATGCGAGACGGCATGGAACGCATCCGGCACACCGATCCAGTTGTAAGTCCGTCCGCTGACCTCCGCCGCAAACATGTAGTTGATGATGCGTGTCAGGCCACCCTGATAGGCCAGGGCCGCCATGTCGAGCATCAGGTTGAGCTCCTCGTCGGCCTTCTCGGGCACGCCGACCGGCACGTCGGGCAGCTTCAGCTTCGACAGATCGTGCGCCTGCGTTTTCTGCACCCGGCGCTCGAGCTCGCGCACCGTTTCCATGTAGTCGCTCAGCATCGCCCTATCGCGGGCGCCGAGCTTGCGATTGAGTGCCGCGGCGTCATCGGAAACCATGTCGAGCACGCTGCTGTATTCCTGCACCAGTTCCTTGCGCTCTTGTGGCGTATCGCCGCGCCCAAACAGGCGCTGGAACAGATTGCGCGGGTTGTACTCCATCGGCAGGGGCGTGGTCGCCGTGCGATAGGAAATCGTGCCCGAATAGTTGCAGCCGTAATCGCGGTCGCAGGAACCGCCCCCGCCGTGATCCTCCGTGGAGATCTCGATCGAGGGGAGCGGGGTGTCCTGGCCGATCACCTTGGCGGCGATCTGGTCCGCCGTCGGCGCCATGTTGGGATCCTGGCCCTGCTTCGGATGCACGCACGACAGCCACGTCGCCGGCACGATGGCATGCACCGCCTGGCTTTCCGCCGGACGATTCCCCAGGCCGCTGATGATCGTCAATTGCTTCTGGAAGGGCTTCAGCGGCTCGAGGATCGGCGTCAGCTCGAAGTCAGTGCCCTGCTTCTCCGGAGTCCAGTGCTCCATGATGGCGCCGTGCGGGAAGTACAGAAATCCCAGCTTCACGGTCGGCTTCGCGGCGGTCTGCGCCAGCACCGTGCTGGCTGGAATCATGGCATCCAGCAGGGGTAGCGCAATGGCGGCGCCGGCGCCCCGGAGCACCGTGCGGCGCGAAATATATTTCCTGGTAATGAAGTGCATGAGCTATTCCCCTTCTCCGCGCGTCGAGGGTGTCACGGAGGCCGTCTTCACGGGCGGGGTGCCACTGCTCTGCGGGATCATCTGCTGCTGGAACTGCGGGCTATCCACGATGCCCATCACGATCGATTCGAACCGATAGTTGTCCTTGGCAGCCTCCCGCACGATCGCCCTCACCGTCGGCATGTCCGAATAATCGACGGTTCTGCCGAGGGCATAAGTCATCAGCTTCTTGGTGATCGTCTGCACGAACTGGTCAGGGTGCGTCATCAGTACTTTGCGCACATCATCGGAATTCTTCACGTTGACACCACGCCACTCGCCCGCGGTGTCGATTGGCGTCGCCGCTTCACGATCCTTGTCACGCCACCCGCCGATCGCATCGAAATTCTCGAACGCGAAACCCAGCGGATCGAGAATGCCGTGACACGCGTTGCAGGAGGGGTTGGAGCGATGGGCGACCATGCGCTCGCGCACCGTAGTCGCTTTCACACCGTCCATGTTCTCCTTCAGGGCCACCACGCCCGGCGGGGGTGCATGCGGCGGCGTGCCGCTGATCACTTCCAGCACCCACTGGCCGCGCTTCACCGGCGAGGTACGGTTGGCGTAAGAGGTGCCCATCAGGAAGGTGCCCTTGCCGAGCAGGCCCCAGCGACGCGAGTCGGGGAGCGTCACGCGGCGGAACTGCTCACCCTGAACATTGGGGATGCCGTACTCCTGCGCCAGCCGCTCATTGACGAAAGTGTAGTTGGCATCGAGCAGCCGCAGCACGCTCTGATCCGAGCGGAACACGCTGTCGACGAACATGTCGATCTCGGTGTGATAGGCGGCACGCAGGGAGGCGTCGAACTCCGGATAAACGGTGGGATCGGGCTGCAGCGCATCCATGTCATCGACCGCGAGCCACTCATCGGCGAAGTCGGTCACGAGCGTCTTGGCGCGCGGATCCTCCAGCATGCGCTTGACCTCGCGCTGCATTTCCGCCGGCTCGTGCAGCTTGTTCGCCGTGGCCGTGCGCAGCAGCTCATCATCCGGGCCCTCGCTCCACAGGAAGAACGACAGCCGTGAGGCCAGCTCCAGGTCGGTCAGGCGATAGCTCTGACCGGGTACCGCATTGTCGGGCATGGCCACGACCCGATAGAGAAACTTCGGGCTGGCCAGGATCGCCATCACTGCCTGCTGAATGCCGCTCTCGAAGCCTTTCGCATCGCGCCCCTTCTGATAGAAGCGCAGCGGCGCCGCGAGATCCTCCTCGGTCACGGGCCGGCGATAAGCGCGGCGCGCAATGTTGGCCACGATGCGCTTCGCACACGGCAGCTCTTCGTCGGCCTTGGTCGGATAACAGATGAATATCTTCTTGCGGCTCGGGGTATCGGCGACCCCGGTCGGATTCGTCGGCCCGACGACCTCGAAGCCGAACACGCCGGGCTGGCGCGGCAGCGCGTTGGCGCCCAGGGGCTCGAGCAGGTCATCGGACTCGGCCAGCGTCTTGGCCACGTAGGCAAAGCCGATCCGGTGCGGGCCCGCCGTCAGGTGCAGCTTGATGCCTTCGAAGCGCTTGCGAATCGCCTTGACGGCATCCGCCTGCTTCTGGTCGACGTTCTTCAGGTCCTCCGGTCCGCCGGACTGGGTCTGGTAAACCTTCTGCCCGTCGACGGTCATGATCAGCTTCTGCGAGCTGTCCAGGCCTGCGATGTAGCCGCCGCCGAAGCCGGCGCTCTGATTGATGTTGAAAACGTAATCGCCATCGGCCGGGAACAGATGCGTGGTGATGAAGCCCCCGCGCGTGCCGAGGGGCAGCCCCTGGACATGCCCTTCCTGGTTGATGCCGGGCGTGGCACGCACCTGAACACTCGCCACTGCGGCCTTGGGGTTACCGATCGCCTCGACGGAGACGTCATGGGCTGCATCGATGTACTGGTCGAGGAACGATGGCGACACCCGCAGCGAGGTGGCGACGTTATCGAAGCCGTCGGTCTTGGTATCCGGCGGCAGGAGCGCCGTCGCATCGACCTTGATACCGAGGATGTCCTGGATCTCGTGCGCGTACTCGTTGCGGTTCAGGCGATGCAGAGCCACCTGGCCGGGGTTGGGATGCTTGGCGGCGCCGGCATCCAGATGCGCCTCGAGGAATGCGACGATCTTGTCGACCTGCGCCTGCTGCGGCTGCGGCTTGTCCGGAGGGGGCATGAGACGGCCCTGGAGCTTGTTGACCGCCTCTTCCCAGATCTTGGCGTCAGAGCCGCCGATGTCGCCCGGGCTCATGGTGTCGAAGGCGACATCGCCCGCCCAGTCCGTAGCGTTGTGGCACTTGCCGCAGTACTGATCGAAGAACCCCCATTCGGGCGGGTCGCTGCTGTTGGCACTCTGGGCAGGCTTGTCCGCGGGACTATCGTTGTGAGCACCGGCCTGCGGCGCCAC
>CAZLYG010000235.1:0-8164 GCA_964563075.1 uncultured Steroidobacteraceae bacterium
GTGCCGAAGTACGCGAGCCCCGTCTGCGGATCGTAGCTGCCGGGAGTCCAGAGCGAGGCCCCGTTGCGCTCGGCAAAAGGGATTCCATTCCAACTGTCCCCGCCCGGCTCGCCCGGCCTGGCGATGGTGCCGATGCGCCACAGCTCCTTGCCTGTCATCGCATCCAGGCCGACCAGCTGCGGCCCGCCGAACCGGGCGGCCACGCCGGTGCCGGTGGTGCCCACCATGACCTTCCCTTCAGCCACCAGGGGGCCGCCGCTGAGGCCCTCGTGGCGCTTGAAGTCGCCGATGCGCGTATCCCACACCAGCTTTCCAGTGCGCGCATTGAGCGCGACCACATGCACATCGGAGGTGCCGAAATAGAGCAGATCGCCCCACAGCGCGATGCCGCGCTTGACGAACGAAGCGGCACCAGGCTCCAGCGTGTACGTGTATTGCCACAGCAGATCGCCCGTCTTGGCGTTGATCGCCTGCACGACCTCGCCGTAGCTCAACACGAACAGGGTGCCGTCGCGAACCAGCGGCACCGCCTCTACCGAGCCGGCCGGCAGCGTCCAGCTCCACACCATGCGCAGGGATGCGGCATTGGCCGGCGTGATTTGCGCCAGCGGGCTGAACCCGTGCGCGTCCCAACCGCGCCGCCACGTCAGCCAGTCCTGGGGCGGCGGGTTCTCCAGATCGGCCTTGCCCACGGGCGTGTAGTGATCGAGGGGATTGGGTAGCTCGATGACCTTCTGCGGCGTGTAGGGCGAGTAGTCCATGATGCTGAACCCGCCCCCGGGGATCTTCATGCCTGCCAGGGCGCGCGGGTCGGAGGGCAGCGGCTCCTTGCCGGGCACGATTGCATTCTCCTGCAGCAGGTAGGCGACCAGGGCGGCATAGGTGGTGGCATCGAGGGATCCGGGCTTCCCGCTCGGCATAGTCGTGCGCGTGATGTCGTAGAGATCGCGGACGCTGTGCCCGCCGTACTTGCGCATGAATTCCGGCCCCTTCAGCGGCTTGCCCAACGGCCCGTCGCTCAGGTGCGGGCCATGGCACATCACGCAGTTGGCCAGGTAAGCGGTGCGTCCCTGCTCACTCTGTTGCCGCGTGTAGGAGAGCGCGCTCTCCTGGGCGTGGGCGGCAGATGCACCGCCGCCCGCGAGCACGAGCAGGCACAGCACGGCATTTCGCAACATCATGATCAACCTCGACGCCCCGGCATGGGTTGGATCGCATGCCGCGGCGCTGTAATGGGCGTTCTGCCGCGGCAATTATCGACTCCACGGAAGCTTCCGGAACAGTCACCGGCTCGATGGACCAGAGACCGGTCATCCGGGGGTTCTGGGCCCTGCATCTGTCGCGTCAGGCCTGCTTGACAGTCGCCGCGGTGTACGATACCGAGCGGTCCCCTCCTGAGCAGGTTAGCCGTGATCTCTCGTCGCGACGTTCTCAAAGCTGCAATCGCAGGTGTGGCAGTCACAGCAGATGCTGCATCACCGGTACCCACACTCGGATTGCTGTCACCCGTCGAATCCGCCGTCCCGCCCGAGGCGACCAAGCTCTACCCTGGTGGCGTACGCTTTCTCGCTCAAAGCATCGGTCTCGCCAAGATGACACCGGCCGGGTACGACGCCGTTCTGGATCGCATCGCCCCGACTGCCACGGCGCTGGCGCGGCAAGGCGCCCAGGCCATCACGCTGATGGGCACGTCGTTGAGCTTCTACAAAGGCGCCGCCTTCAATCGCGAGCTGACCCGACGGGTTGCGCAGGCGAGTGGACTTCCGGCTGTCACCATGAGCACCGCCGTGATCGAAGGACTGCGCAGCGTGGGCGGCAAACGAGTCGCCGTCGCCACTGCCTACGATGACGAAGTCAACCATCGGCTGCAGGTATTCCTCCACGAAGAAGGCTTCGAAGTGCTCGCAATCCGCGGGCTCGGCGTCGAGAAGGTCGAAGACATCTACGCCGTGACGCAACCCGCGTTGCTGAACTTCAGCGCCGGTGTGTTCGAATCGGCTCGCGATGCCGATGCCCTCCTCGTGTCGTGCGGCGGGTTGCATACGCTCGAGTTACTCGCGCCGCTGGAGCGCCGCTGCAAGGTCCCGGTTGTATCGAGCCTTCCGCATGCGCTGCGCGCGGGTGTGCGCCTGTTAGGGCTGAGTGGCCGCGTGCCTGGCTACGGCACGCTGCTCGCGCAGTAGCGCGGTCAATGCCCCCGAAGCTCCTTCGCGGCGGTGTCGTGGCAGCTCTGTGCGCGGCACTGGCTCTGAGCGTTTGCCAGGCGCGGGAGGCCGTGCCCCTGTGGGCCTTCCCCTTGGCGACCGCCGTCTCGACGGGACCCCAGGCGCCCTCGCCGCCGCCGCAGCCCTCGCCGCCGCCGCAGCCCTCGTCGCAGCCGCAGCCCTCGTCGCAGCCGCCGCGGTCGCAGCCGCCGCGGTCGCAGCCGCGGTCACCGCAGGAGAGCCACACGCTTCCCGGCAGCAACCGCACGTTCACGCAAGCTCAGCTGCTCGACCGTACCGTTGCGGTCGACTGGTACCCTTCGGATCACCCGCCCATGCCCCCTGCCGTTCGGGGCGGTACCGGTGCCGTGGCGGCCTGCGGCTTCTGTCACCTCCCCGAGGGCCAGGGGCGTCCCGAGAACGCTTCCCTCGCAGGTTTGCCGTACGCCTATCTGCTGCAGCAAATCACTGACATGAAGTCCGGAGCGCGCAAGCTCGTGGATCTGCGCTTCACGCCCGGCGCGCTAATGCTCCAGACGGTCAGCCGCATCAGCGACGCCGATGCCGACCAGGCTGCCCGCTATTTCTCGGGCTTGCGCTACACCAAGCGGCTCAGAGTGATCGAGACAGCCTCCGTCCCCGCCTTCAGAGTCCAGGGCTTCGTCTACGCATTCGACCGGAGCGGACCCCGACAACCCCTCGGCGAGCGCATTCTCGAGGGTCCGGATGATTTCAGCCGTTTCGAGGATCGGGATAACCGCGTCGGCTACACCGCATACGTCCCAGTGGGATCCCTCAGTCGAGGCGCCCGCCTCGCCGGCGGCGACGGCAAGGCACGTCAGGCATGCGTCACCTGCCACGGGGCGGGGCTCCGTGGAGGTCCCTCAGCACCACCGATCGCGGGCCGGTCCCCCACCAGCCTGTTCCGCCAGCTCTACGCCTTTCAACTGGGAACGCGTGGCGGAGCTAACGCGGCCCTGATGAAGCCGATCGTCAGCGGGCTTTCGCAGGGGGATATGCTGGCTCTCGCCGCTTATGCCGGTTCTCTGCCGAGCTCCGGGAACGACAGCACTCCGCCCACCAGCTCTCGCGGATCGACTCGGGAACGCCCCGCAGCGGCGTTGCCGGGCCACTCACCCCCGCCACGAAGTTAGACACGGTCTAGTACGCGCGTGGGACCTTAGCCAACAGCCACCCCTGTTAGGGTAGAGTCGCTGTCACAATGGCCCCCAGCCTCTCCCTGAACTACTCCTGGAGCGCAGAAACCAGCGCAGCACCGCCCCCACGGCCGGCTGCCCCGCCCGCAATCCGCAGCATCGTGATCGTCGGCGGCGGCACGGCGGGTTGGATGACAGCGCTCATTCTTGCGCGATCCCTGGTTGCGCGGGGCGTCGAGATCACACTGTTGGAATCGCCGACGGTTCCCAGCATCGGTGTTGGGGAGGGCTCCACGCCCTGGCTGCGCGGGTTTTTCAACCGGCTCGGAATCGAGGAAGCGGAATGGATGCCGGCGTGCCAGGCGACGTATAAATGTGGCATCAGCTTCGCCGGCTGGTCGACCAAGCCGGGGTTCGAGCACTACTTCCATCCGTTCGTCTCGATGCTCGACAACCTGACGATGACGCAGTTCGTCCACAACGCCGAGGCGCGCGTCAAGGGGGCGGATGTTCATGCGCACCCCGACCGGTTCTTCCTGTCGGCTCGGCTGGCGCAGCAGCGTCGAGCGCCCAAGCCGGCGGAGAGCTTTCCTTTCGATGTCTGGCATGGATATCACTTCGACGCGGTGCTGCTCGGGCAGTTCATGCACAAGAAGGCGCTCGAGCGCGGCGTGCGTTACCGCACCTGTCATGTGACGCATGCGACGCTCGATGAGCATGGTGCTATCGCATCCGTCAGCACTCGCGAGGGAGAGACGATCCGCGCGGATGTATTCGTCGATTGCAGTGGATTCGGGGGACTGCTGATTCAGCAGGCGCTGCGGACTCCGTACGTCAGCTACGCCGACGTGCTCTTCAATGACGCCGCCGTCGCCTTGCCCTCACCCCTCGAGGGCGCGATCCCCTGCGAGACAGTCTCCACCGCGCTGCGCAACGGCTGGGTGTGGAAAATCCCCCTCACCAACCGCTACGGCAACGGGTACGTGTACAGCAGCCGTTTCTGCTCAGCCGACGCCGCTGAACGCGAGCTGCGTGAGCACCTGGGCCTCCTCGAGTCCGACACCGTGGCGCGCCACCTGAAGATGAAGGTGGGACACGTGACGCAGCATTGGAACCGGAACTGCCTGGCCAACGGGCTGGCGCAGGGATTCATCGAGCCGCTCGAAGCGACGGCGCTCATGTTCATCCAGCGCACCGCGACGCTGTTCGCCGAGGCCCTCGAGCACGGCGACCTCAGTCCCGCGGCGCAGGAGCGTTTCAATCGCCTGATCAACGAGCTCTACGATGGTACGCGCGACTATGTCGTGACCCATTACAAGACCAACACGCGCGGCGACACCGACTACTGGCGCGAGAACGCGGCCAATGAGCGGATTTCCGACGCTCTCAAGCAACTCTACATGACATGGACGACCGGCAGGAGCATCGCGCCGGGTGTGCGCGAGCAGAGCATCGGCAAGGGCTACCCGATCGTCTCCTGGTACGCGATCATGGCGGGAACAGGAATCTTCCCGGACCAGCGCAGCCTGCGTCCGCCCAACGCCGCCGACGCCCGCTACAACATGGCCGCCATCGACGACCTGCTCGATCGTAGCGCCGCCAACTTTTCCGATCACCGGGAAGTACTGGCCCACATCCCGCCGCGACGTAACGACGCCCTGCAGCTGTACTTCTGGTGGTAGCGGGGCTCGGTCATGGGTCAGACAGAAGAGGCCGCCCTCGAGCTGGCGACGATGCGGCGGGTTCGCCTGCGGCTGTTGAGGACCCGCCTGCGCCGCCGGCGCCTTCGTGGGACTGGCCATTCTGTCGCTGGCCGGATCACTCGTCTGCTACAGGCTGCGGCGAGTGGTCGCTCTCGGTATGGCTACGGCTGCCGCGCAGCTTTGATCGGGCTCAGGACTTCCACAGTGAAGGGCGTGCCGCAGGCGGATGTCGCGTTGCGCGTCGCGAACAACGGCAGGACCTTCCGCTTCACCTGCTCGAACAGCTGGCAGGAGACATCCGAATCGAAGGTCACCTTGTCCCACTTTGCCGGCACGCTTTGCGATCCCGCCGTGTCGTGTTGCCCAGCCGGCTCGAGCACTGAAAACGTCGCCTCCACACCCGGGAACTTCTCAGGCCCCGAAGCGCGGACGCAGCCGACCGTGCGAATCGACAGGTCGCTGCTGGCTCTGAGCTTGCGCAGAATCGACGTCATCTGGGTTTCCAGGCCATCGCATGAGTACACGGTCGTGGTGAAGGTCGGTGAAACCGGCGAGTACATGAAATGAAGCTTGCGAGCCACCCACTTCGCAGATACGGGCGCCGCTGGCGGCTGCTCGCCGGGGGCTGCAGCTGCAGCCTCAGCAGATGCGACGCCGCCGACGAGGCCGATGACGGCCATGAGCACGAGAAATCGGGTACGCATGTGTAAACCTCCGTGTGGCCGTTGGGGCTACGAACCCAACGGGGTACAAACCCGCCTGACATACTAGCGCCACCTACCCTGCGGCGCCGCAACCGCCGCGAGCCCGCTTAGCTTTGGCACCCTGAGGTCGTATAATCGAGTGACGGAAACGGGAGACGCTCATGGAAGATCATCGTGTCATGCCTCGGCACTGGCTCCCGTGCATCGTTGCCGGACTGGTTGCGGCGTTCCTGGCAACCTCCAGTGCGGCCGCCAGTCCCGAGGCCAGCCACAGTCAATTCAGCATCGCCGCGGGTGATGCGTCTGTAACGCTGGAAAAGTTTGCTCAGCAGTCCCGCCTCCAGCTGCTGTTCGACATGGCAGCGATGGGCAACATCCACACCCACGCCGTCAACGGTTCGTACGCTCCGGCGGAGGCGCTGCGGAAAATGCTGCGGGGAACGCCACTGAAGTTTGAGTGGCTGAACGACCGTACGCTGTCGGTCGAGCGTGCCCAGCCCGCTCGGTGACGCGCGCACTGATGCGCGTCCGGTGGCGCCAAGGATCGCCCCGTCGACGCACCGCTTCGGCGCCGCCGTCAACGCACCCGCCGTCAACGCACCCGCCGTCAACGCACCGCCGGCGCCGCCAGCCATCGCCCCCCTGTGGGCGCTCTCTAGCGCTGCGTGTTCGAGCTCGAGCAGACCGCCAGGCGCGCGCGCAGGAGCGCTTTCTCCGCATGCGTGGGAGCCGTTGCCAATGCACGTGTCAAATGCACAGTCGCACGCTCCCGATTTCCGCAGCGACGATAAAGCTCCCCGAGCGTCGCATCCCACAGGTAGTAGCCGACTAGCCAACGGGGCGGCGCGAGGCTTTCGAGCAGCGCAAGCCCCGACTGTGCGCCCTGCCACTCCGCAATGGCGATCGCGCGATTCAACATGTTGATGGGCGAGGGAAGGATACCGTCCAGAATCTCGTAGAGGCGGGCGATCTCTGCCCAACGAGTCTGCGCATAGGTGGGCGCGAGGCAGTGCTCGGCGGCGATCGCAGCTTCGGCATGATAGCGCGTGAACGCCTCTCCCCGAGCCGAGCGATGCAGGTAGAAAACGCCGATCTGGATGAGCTCACGATCCCAGAGGGAGCGATCCTGGTCCTCCAGAAGCAGCAGGCCTCCGGCCCCATCGACTCGCGAATCAAAACGCGCTGCGTTCAGGTACATCAACGCCAGCAATGCGGCAGTGTCGGGCACCGCGCCAACCGGGTGTGCGTCGAGTAGCCGGGCGAGGCGGATGGCCTCTTCGGCCAGCTCGCGACGGATCATCGCATCAGGTTGGGCCGAGCTGTAGCCTTCGGTAAAGAGCAGGTAGAGGATCTCGAGCACCGCGGGAAGTCGCGTCGCAAGCTCCTCGATGCCGGGGGCTTCGAGCTCCCCGACACGCTCCCGCAGCGCCGCGCGAGCTCGCTGCAAGCGCTTGTAGATCGCCTGCTCGGTGTGGAACAGCCGCAGAGCGATCTCCTCCGTGCTGAAGCCGCAGAGGACCTTCAGAGCGAAGACGATCTGCGACTCGCGCGGGATAGCAGGGTTGGCGCAGACGAAGAGCGTCCGTAGCTGGTCATCCCTGACCTCGTGCTCGAGATAAATCGTCGCCTCTGCCGCGCCGGTGTCAGCCACCATCTGGTCGGCGGCATCGGGGGTGGCATCGGTGCGCCTCCCGCGACGTAACGCACCGAGCACCTCATTCAGAGCCACGCGGTAGAGCCAGGCACTCTTGTCCGCCGGCGGACCCCGTTGCGACCACGATTGCACCGCGCGGAGCAGCGCCGTCTGGACGGCGTCCTCGCAAAGCTCCATGCGATGCACGCCGAAGCGACGCGACAGGACCGCAACCAGACGCCCGGACTCGTGCCGAAAGAAATGTTCCGGCAGAGGCGACACCGCCGGGGGATCAGCCTTCTCAGTAATACCCCAGCTCCCGGATTTCGACACTGGCGCCGGCCATGGCGTTGATCGGGCATTGCTTGGCGATCTCGATCGCCTGCTCGAGCGAGCTCGTGTGGACGAAGGCGTAGCTGCCCATCACTTCCTTCGCCTCCACGAACGGACCGTCCGTCACGTTGCCGCCCCGGACGACGGCGCCGCCGGGCTTGAGGCCCTCCCCCGGAATGACCTCCTTCTCGAACTTCGCTCTCCAGGCCGCCCAGGCGGCGTATTGCGCCTGCATTTCCTCGGGCGACGCCGGCCGGGGCGGCCCGCCCGCAGGGAAGCGGTAGAGAAACAGAAACTGGGTCTTGGTCGTAGACATGGCTCCCTCTCCAACTGGCCCGCCGTCGATCGGTGGGCTCGCGGACGGAAGATGCTCGGGCAGGCTGCGATTGGACACGGCGGCGCGAAAATTTTCATTCCAGGCGGTGTCCCC
>CAZLYG010000236.1:0-8117 GCA_964563075.1 uncultured Steroidobacteraceae bacterium
GCCGCCCGCCGGGGAACCGCCAGGCACGAATAAAGTGCCGATCAGCAGCGTGAAGGCGAAGGGGAGAATCCAGAAGCTGAAGTTGTTGAGGCGCGGCAGCGCCATGTCCGGCGCGCCGACCTGCATCGGGATCATCCAATTGGCGAACCCGGTCCACCCGGGCATGACCGCGCCGAAGATCATGATCAGCGCGTGCATGGTGGTCATGGAGTTGAACAGCTGCGGATCCACCAGCTGCATGCCCGGCTTGAACAGCTCCGCGCGGATGACCATTGCCATCGCGCCGCCGATGAAGAACATCGTGCACGCGAAGATGAGGTACATCGTGCCGATGTCCTTGTGATTCGTCGCGAACACCCAGCGCCGCCAGCCATGCGGCTTGTGATCGTGATCGTCGTGATCGGCGTGCGCAGCGTGTGAGGTCTCGGACATGTCGTATCTCTTTAAAGCTTCTTGAGGTTGCAGTGCTGTCGGTCGCCAGTCGCTCGGCGTCGTTTCAGGGAGCGGCCGCGGCCGCAGTTGCAGCGGGCGCCGCCGCCTGCTTCTGCTCCGCAGCCTGTTGCTTCAGCCAGGCGTCGAAATCCTCCTTCGAACGCACGTCCACGACGATGGGCATGAACCCATGATCGCGCCCGCACAGCTCGGCGCACTGGCCGCGATAGATGCCCGTCTTGTCCGTGTCCACATCGAACCAGGCCTCATTGATGAACCCCGGGATGGCGTCCTTCTTGACGCCGAACGCCGGCATCCACCAGGAGTGGATCACGTCGGCACCGGTGATCAGCAGCCGCACCTTCACGCCCGCCGGCACCACCAGCGGATGGTCGACGCTGAGCAGGTAGTGATCGACGGTCGTCGGATCGATCCCCGACATGAGCTCGCGGGCGTGATCGCTCTGGCGGTCGAGGCGGGAAATGAAGCTCACCCCCGCATCGACGTATTCATACTGCCAGCCCCACTGGAAGCCGGTGATTTTGATGCTCATCTTGGTCCCGGTCGTGTTCTCGATGGCGACCAGGGTGCGTGCGGCGGGCACGGCCATGACGACCAGGATCACGACGGGGATGGCGGTCCAGATGACCTCGACGCGCGTGCTGTGCACGAGGGTCGTATCCGCCACGGCGCCCGTGGATTTGCGGAATTTGACGATCGACCAGATCATCACGCCGAACACCACGACGGCGATGGCCACGCAGATCTCGAAGATCTCCATGTGCAGGCCGTAGATCCTGCGGCTGATGGCGGTCACGCCCTCAGTCATGTTCAGCTGACCCCAGCCCGACTCGGCCAATGCGGGGGTTGCGAACAGCCAGGCCGCCAGTGCGGCGAGCCCTGCGAGCTTCGATCGGATCGTCATCGTCATCATTGCGACCTTGTTAAACATAGTGCGCGCGCTCGCCCTTTGGCGGCCACGGCACGCCATCATTGTGTTCAGCGAACCGGTTGAGCCCTTCTCTAAGCCTCAGGCCAGCGAGGGCGACTCATTGACGCGGCCGATCAGACGTTGCAGCCGTGCCGCAAGTCCACGCCGCTCCTCTTCCGTGAGAAAGGTGCCCAGCTCACATTGCCGGCCGTGCGACTCGATCGTGAGCCGGCTCGGATGCAGGCGCGAAGCAGGGCGGCGAAGTTTAACCTGAGCCCAATGCCGCGGAAACACGACTTGCACGCAGCAGGCCCGATCGCACGATTGGACGCTCACGTTGCTTTCGGTGACGGTGATCGTCTGGCGGTAGTGGCGGCGCGCCATGCTGGCGTGCAGCGCCCAGCCGAGCAGTGCCATTTCCAGGCCGCAGAAGGGAAGAATGGGCCAGAAGCCCCGGGCTGCCATCAGGCCGCCGATAGTGAAGGACACCAAGCACAGCCCGGCGAAGAAGCCCAGGGCACCGCGTACGCTAAGCGAGCAATTGGGGGAGATCTCGATGCACTGCGCGACGTCCACGAATAAAGATGCTACGCCGGCGAACATTTTATTCAAGTCAAAGACTTACATGAATCGCGGTGTCCGCTCCATGGAGCGAATGTGGAACAACAGCCAGCGGAGGCCCGAGCGTTGCGCTCAGCCATGCGAGGTTCTCGGCAGAGCGCTCGAACCGCGGCTCGACCGCGTTCGCGATCCAGTGCACGAGCTGCAGGCCGCTGGCGCGCACGGCTCTCGCAGTCAGCAGCGCATGGTTCAGGCAACCCAGGCGCAGCCCCACCACCAGGATCACCGGCAGCTCAAGTGCGAGGGCGACGTCTGCCATGGTTTGCGTGCCGCTGATGGGGGCCAGCCAACCGCCCGCCCCCTCGACGACCACGCAATCGGCCAGCGCGGCGAGTTTATCGAATTCCCGCCTGATGGCGGCGGGATCGATCATGATGCCCGCTTCTTCGGCGGCGATATGTGGAGACACGGGCGACGCCAGGCAGTACGGGTTGAGGGTCTCGTAGGGCACGGTGACGTTCGCTGCCGCAGCCAGCAACAGTGCGTCCTCGTTGCGCAGACCGCCTGGCTGCCGACCGGCGCCGGTCTCGCTCGTCGCCCCGGCGGCCACTGGCTTCATCGCAGCCACGCGCCTGCCTTCGCGCGCCAGGCCGCGGATGAGCGCCAAGGCAACGTGCGTCTTTCCGACGCCAGTATCCGTGCCGGTGATGAACACGCTTGGCGCACGCCGGAGGTCCTGTGAGACCGTCACGGCGACGCTCGACGTCGGGTGATGTCGTGGGGCGAAATGAGCACCTCGCCGCCGACGGTTCGCCCACCACGGCGTCCTGCCGCTCCCCAAGCTGCGCCGTAGACCACTTCATAGGTCGCCGGAAGGCGTCCGTCGACGCGAAATGCCTCGTAGGCGGCACGCATCCTCTGCAGGCGAGTTTTGCCGGTGAGTCCTCGCGTCCGGCCAGCAGAGACGTTGTGAGCGCCGATAGCCTTCAGGTCGCGCATGAGACCCGTCACATCCGTGTAAGTGAGCTGAACTCTCTCGACGTCGAGCACCGGCTCCATGAGCCCGGCTCTCACCAGTGCGTCGCCGACGTCGTGCATGTCCATGAACTGGTGGACGTGGTGGTGCTCGTCGACAGCAGCCCAGGCGGCGCGCAACTCCAGCAACGTGTCGGGCCCAAACGTGCTGAATGCAAAGAACCCGTCGGGTTTGAGCACGCGCCGCACTTCCCCGAACGTTGATTCCAGGTTGCACCACTGCAGCATGAGGCTGCTGAAGATGACATCCACGCTCGCGTCCGCGAATGGGAGCCGATTGGCATCCGCACACACACGCTGGAAGCGCTGAAATAGACGCTGGTGACGCCGCGCCTGCACCAACATGCCTGGGGCCAGATCCAACGCAATGACCAGCGCCTGGCGATATTTGCGTTTCAACGAGGCCGTGGATCTTCCGGGGCCGGCACCCAGATCGAGCACGACACCTGGACGAAACTCGAAGGCATCGAGTCGGCCCAGCAACTCGTCCGCCACACTCGCCTGCAGGACCGCGGCCGCCTCGTACCCGGCGCTCGCCTGGTCGAAGGCCCTGCGGATGGCACCTGTGTCCAGGTTGAACGGCTCTGCCTCGCTCATGGGCGCCGGTCCCCTTGGCGCCGCTTCGGTGGGCGCCGCTTCGGTTGGCGCCGCTTCGCTTCCCGCCGATTGCTCTGCAATTCGCGCCGATTGCTGCGCAATTCCGCCGCGGCTTCCGCAATTCCCGCCGAGCCGGTGTCGCCTTCTGACGAGGCCTCTGCGGGTTCGGCGATCGCCCGCACACAACTTCGTCCCAGGGCTGCGACCAGTTCGTCTACTTGCGCTTCTGTGTGTGCGGCCGAGAGCGTGACTCGCAGACGCGCGCTGCCAGGCGGTACCGTCGGTGGCCGAATCGCCACGATCCAGAAGCCTGCGTCCATCAGCTCACGCTGTGCCTGCAGAGCAGCGCCTGAGCTCCCCAAAATCACCGGTTGTATCGGTGTGGTGGAGGGCCCGAGCGGTACGCCTACTTGGTTGGCGGCGCGGCGGAATCGCTCGGTGAGCGCCATCACTCGTTCACGACGCCAGCTCTCTCGCTGAGCGATGCGCAATGACGCCCGGGTGGCTGCGGCAACCGCCTGGGGGAGCGCGGTAGTGTAGATGTAAGGGCGCGCTTTCTGGATCAGGAATTCGATCAGATCGGAGGAGCCGGCGACAAAAGCTCCGAAGGATCCAAACGCCTTTCCCAGTGTGCCCACCAACACGGGTACGTCGTCGGCATTCAGACCTAGCAGCTCCAGGGTGCCTCGACCGCTGCTTCCAACAACTCCGAGACCGTGTGCATCATCGACCACCAGCCAGGCTCCGTGAGCCCTGCTCGCGCGCGCAAGCGCGCCCAGAGGAGCGACATCGCCGTCCATGCTGAATACGCCGTCAGTCGCAAGCACCGCGGCCCTCCCGGACGCGTTCGCAAGGGCCCGCTCGGCCGCTGCAGCATCTGCGTGTGCGTAGCGGCTGAATCGGCCGCCTGACAGCAGGCCGGCGTCGATCAGGGAAGCATGACTGAGTCGGTCCAGAAGCACCCACTCGCCCCGATTCGCGAGCGCTGTCACGACGCCGAGGTTCGCCATGTACCCCGTGGAGAACAGCAGCGCGCGCTCACGGCCTGTGAACTCGGCGAGCTCTTCCTCGAGTCGCGCGTGCTCGACTCCGTGACCCGTGACCAGATGCGATGCGCCACTTCCCGCGCCCCAGTGCTCCGCGCTGACAGCCATTGCAGCGGCGACTCCAGGGTGACGGCCTAGCGCCAGATAGTCGTTGCTTGAAAAGTCGATGAGGGGGCGACCGCGGCCGTTGAGGGCGACGCCGCCATGTGCGGCTCCCTGTGCGCAGCCCGTACTGGCGGTGCTGTTGTCCGCGTTGACACGGCCGTCGGCGCCGGTCGCAGCGGTCACCACGACGCGGTTGCCCATCTCCGGGAACGCCTCTATCGTCGATCTAGTGCGCTTGAGCTCCTGCCGCTCGAGACGAACAAGTGCAGATTCAAGCGCTCGCGGGTCGCGTTTCATCGGTGTGTGTGGCTCCGGCGCCGCCCTGCTGCGCGGCATGAGTAGCACGCTCTGCCCGCAGCCCCAGTCTCGCGAACAGCTCCCGATCGCGCTCGACGTCGGGATTGCCGGTCGTCAGCAGCTTCTCGCCATAGAAAATCGAGTTCGCGCCCGCCATGAAACACAGTGCCTGGGTCTCATCGCTCATCTCCTGGCGCCCGGCAGACAGCCGCACGTGTGAACGCGGCATGAGGATTCGAGCGACTGCAATGGAGCGCACGAAGTCGAACGGATCGACAGCGGCGCTGCCGTGCAGCGGCGTCCCCGGTACCTGCACCAGCTGGTTGATCGGTACGCTCTCGGGGTGCTCGGGCAGGTTCGCCAGCACCTGCAGGAGCCTGGCCCGGTCCGTGACGGTTTCACCCATACCGACGATACCGCCGCAGCACACCTTCATACCGGCCGCGCGCACCGCGTCGAGCGTGTCGAGTCGTTCCTGGTAGGTCCGCGTGGAGATGATCTCGCCATAAAACTCCGGCGAGGTATCGAGATTGTGGTTGTAGTAATCGAGCCCGGCCTCTTTCAACTGCTCTGCCTGCTCCTGGGAAAGCATCCCCAAGGTCGCACAGGTCTCCAGGCCGGCGGAGCGCACCTCACGAATCATCTGGCTGATGACCGCGAGGTCCTTCGCTTTGGGGGAGCGATAGGCGGCGCCCATGCAGAAGCGCGTCGCGCCTGCTTCCCTGGCGCGTTGGGCGCATTCGCGCACGGCCGCGATTTCCATGAGCGCATCGCGCTCCAGTCCGGTGTCATACCGGACGCTCTGCGGACAGTAAGCGCAATCCTCCGGGCAGCCGCCCGTCTTGATCGACAGCAGCGTGCTCATCTGCACGGCATTCGCTTCGTGATGCGCCCGATGGACACTCTGCGCCTGGAACAGCAAGTCCAGGAAGGGCAGTGCGAACAGCGCCTCGACTTCCTGAAGTGTCCAGTCGTGGCGAATGGTGGTTGAGTCGAGCATGCGTTGTAGACCTGCGTGTGTGGCGCCCGCAGCACCGGATGTTCGGTGGCTCAGGGGCCTGATGTCAACGCTGGTGCATCACAAACGTCGACAATTGATCGAAAACTGAGCACCACGAGCCCAGGCTATTCAGGCCCCCGCGGGGATGGAGCCGCGCCGCCCGGCCGGCGCTGTGCGCTGACCTGGGGAAAGTCTGCAGTTTCCCTAGTGGCCCGCGGCCGGTAGTGCGTAGATGTAATCGAGCAGGATGCCGACAAAAATGCACAGGCCGACGTAGTGGTTGTTGAGGAATGCCCGCAGGCAGCCGGCCGGCTCGCGGTTGCGGATGAGCCACTGCTGATACAGGAAGAGCACGGCGGCGGCGATCAGGCCGGCCCGGTACCAAGGTCCGAGATGCAGATTGCGACCGACGAGCACGAGCGCGAACAGCATCATGACCTGCATGACGCCGATCAGCAGCTTGTCCATGTCGGCAAACAGGATGGCGCTGGATTTGACGCCGATCTTCAAATCGTCCTCGCGATCGACCATGGCGTAGAGCGTGTCGTAGACGGCCGCCCAGATGACCGCTGCGATGTACAACACCCAGGCAACGGGAGGCGGCACCGTGCCCGTCTGCGCCGCGAAGGCCATCGGCACGCTCCAACCCCCGAAGGAGATGCCCAGGTAGAGCTGCGGCATCGGAAAAAACCGCTTCACGAACGGATACGAGACCGTCAGTGCAGCGCCGACGAAGGCGAGCTTGATGGTCAAGAGGTTCAGGCGCGTGACGAGCAGCAACGCGACGAGCAGCAGAGCTGCAAACAGAACCAGGGCTTCGGTCGGCGACACTCGTCGCGCCGCAAGCGGGCGGTCGCGGGTGCGGCGCACGTGAGGGTCGATGTCACGGTCGGCGAAGTCGTTGATGATGCAGCCGGCGGAGCGCATCACGACCACACCGAGCAGGAACACCACGAGTACCTTCGGCTGCGGGCGCCCGTTGGCCGAGATCCACAGCGCCCACAGAGCCGGCCACTGCAACAGCCAGATGCCGATGGGCGCGTTCAGCCGCGCCAGCTTGGAGTATTCCTCGAGGCGCCGCTGCAGCCGATAGAGCAAGGGTGCCTCTTTCGGCCGAGGGGCAAGCGACAGATCCGGAGTAACCACAGCCATGGAGTCTCTCAACCCACACGTCCATATTGCCCATCGGGCCCCACCCAGCGCGCCGTGAGCGCGGCAATATTATCCGGGTATGAGCTCAAGAGCAGCTCTGCTGCTTCCTGCACACGCGGTAGCAGGTCCGCATCGCGTATCAGATCGGCGACACGCAGCTGCGCGAGTCCCGTCTGGCGCGTCCCCAACAACTCGCCGGGACCCCGCAGCTCCAGGTCGCGGCGCGCGATCTCGAATCCGTCATTGGTCTGCCGGATGGCATTCAAACGCTCGCGCGCCAGTGGCGAGAGGGGTGCCCTGTAGAGGAGCACGCACGTGCTGGCCTCCGCCCCTCGGCCCACGCGGCCGCGCAACTGATGCAGCTGTGCGAGACCCATCCGCTCCGCGTTCTCGACAACCATCAGAGTCGCGTTCGGCACATCGACACCGACTTCGATCACCGTCGTGGCGACCAGCAGCTGCGTCTTACCGTTCTTGAACGACGCCATGACCTCCTCTTTCTTCGCAGGGGTCATTCTTCCGTGGACCAGTCCGACTTTGATTTCCGGCAATGCCGCAGTCAACGCGGCATGTGTCTCTTCGGCTGCCTGCGAGCGCAGCTCTTCGGACTCTTCTATGAGCGGACAGACCCAGTACACCTGGCGGCCTGCACGGCAGCTCTGGACAATGCGGGCGACGACTTCGTCGCGGCGCTGCTCGGGCACGACCACCGTTTTCACCGGGGTGCGTCCCGGCGGCAGCTCGTCGATGACCGAGATATCGAGATCCGCATACGCCGTCATCGCGAGAGTGCGTGGAATCGGTGTCGCTGTCATGATCAGTTGATGGGGGTACCGGCCTTCCCGCCGGCCCTTCTCCTGCAGGAGCATGCGCTGCTGGACACCGAAGCGGTGCTGCTCGTCGACGATCACCAGCGCGAGCTTCGCGAAATCCATCTCGTCCTGGAACAGAGCATGCGTGC
>CAZLYG010000237.1:0-8084 GCA_964563075.1 uncultured Steroidobacteraceae bacterium
GCAGGCCTGGCCACCGGATGCGCAACTCATCCGCAGCGGACCGCGCCTCCGCAGTCACCGGTGCAACCCACTGCAGTTGCGATGGCCGGCCATACCAGCGCGGTCGGGACGACATTGACCGCAAGCACGCAATCGACGACGGCTGCGACAACGCCGGATCCCGCTTTGCTGCGGCGAGGGTACAAAGCCTCGATGCACAGCGGACAGCTGTACTACTGCCGCTCCGAGGACCTGACGGGGTCGCGCTTCCCGAAAGTCGTCTGTCAGACGGCGGATCAGATCAAGCAGCAGGAGCAGAACACCCGCGACACGCTCGGCACGACGCGGCCGCAAGGCGCCTGCGCCGGCCCCTATTGCCATTGAAATTCGCCACTGAAACGCGAACGGGCGGTTCCTTTGCAGGAACCGCCCGTTCAGCTCACCCCCTCTAGACTTTAGAACTTCGCCGTGACTGCCAGGAACAGCTCACGACCGAGCGTGTCGTACTGCTCGTAGGTGTTGGCTGCACCGCCGGCCACGATCTCGCTCGAAATGAGCGGCGGATCCTTGTCCAGCACGTTGTTGACGCCCGCGCGGATTTCGATCTGCTTCAGCGCCTGCCAGGTGAGGCCGACGTCGAAGTAGTTGTAGCCCATGATGCGCGCGTTGACGGAGTCATACACGCCAAACTCCGCAAAGTGCAGCGTCGGGTCCGTCGAGTTGTTGTCGAGGCTCACCGGCCCGATGTAGCGCCAGTTCAGGAAGAACGACGTGTCGAACCACGGTGTGACCCAGGTGGTGCGCATGTTGTGGCGCCACCGCGGATTGACCGTCTGACAGCTCGCTCCGAACAGGCCGGCGCAGTCATAGGTATGGGCACCCGCGTACGGCTGCGTCTTGTTCGAGATCATGTACGTGCCGGCCAGCGTGAAGTCGAGGGAGCCGAGCGCTCCCAGCGTCTGCTTGTAGTTGGCCTGTACGTCGATGCCCGAGGTGATTGCCTCCGCCACGTTGACGTTGGTCTGGACGATGTAACCGCCCGTTGCCGCGCTGGCTCCCTGCAGCCCGAACGTCGCCGGCGAGCGTACGAGAAAGCTGCACAGCGCCGGGTTGCCGGTCTGCAGGCAGTTTTGCAGGATGATCGTCGAGGAGACTGTGCCGATCTCGTCTGCGATCTTGATGTGGTAGTAGTCGAAGCTCGCATTGAACGTCGGCAGGAAACCCGGCGTCAGGTTGACGCCGAGGGTATAGGTGTTACCCACCTCCGGCTTCAGGTTGACGTTGCCGCCCTGCAGCTGCGACAGCTGGCTCGCGGCGCCCTGCGGAATGACGTCGGTGCCTCCGAGACTCGGGCTGATGCCGTTGCCGTAGGCCGTCGTGAACGCCGCAGCCTGTGCCGCGGAGACAGTGTTCAGACACTGCGCCAGCGTCGCCGTCGCATGTCCGTACGTGGCCGAGCCGGGGCTCTTCAGACTCGGCGCGCAGGGGTCCTCATTACCCTGGATCTGACCGAGCAGCGCCGGGTTGTACAGCTCGATGATGAGCGGCGCCCGGATCGCGCGGTTGAAGGAGGCGCGCAGGCGGAAGTCGCCGATCGGAGCCCATTGCAGCTCGAACTTGTGCGTGTTGACCGTGCCGATAGAGGTGTAGTCCGAATGGCGGAAGCCGGTATCGAACACCAGCTCCTGGGCCAGCGGCTTGTCCTGGATCAGCGGCGCACGCAGCTCGATGAACTCCTCATCGACGGAGACGCTGTTGTTGAGGGGCACCGAGGCACCGCCGAAGCCTGACAGCTGGCCGCTTTCCTCGCCGGAATCGGGCTGGAACACCACCTTGTCGCCGCGGTGCTCGTAGCCCACGTTCACCGCCAGGCCATCCTTCGCCAGCGGCGACTGGACGCCGTACTTGCCGAGATCGCCGGTCACGTCGCCGTGCAGCGTCCGCTCGGTCACGGTGCCGTATGCTGTACCCGACAGGTACAGAGGCTTCAACTGGTCCTGCGTGACGCCACCCTGATTGAAGATGTTGTACGGGACGCACGGCGCGGTGCAGCCCGGTCCGGGGCCCAGCAGCGCCTGGTCGATGCTCTGGAAGTTCATGTAGTTGTTGTTCGAATTGAACAACGTCGTGTAGTAGTACATGGCGTACGCGTCGTACGTCCAGGCATCGGCGAACGCGCCCTTGCTGCCGAGCACCGCGCGGTAGTTGGTGTGCTCGAAGTAGGAGTTGCGCCCCGCGCCTTCCGCGTTGCGGCGGCCGATCTGCACGTCGGCGACGTCGGTCGGAGCCGTACAGCCGATGGCCGCGAACTCCTGCGCGCTCAGGAAAGCGTTGCTGCAGGGGATCTGGTAGTTGCCGGTGCCCAGCGGGTCATCCGGGTTCGCGCCGGCGAACATCCCCGACGGTGCAATGGCCTGCGTCGTGCGGTCGTTCATGAAGCCGAACTCGGCGTACGGCTGCAGCCAGTCCTGGAAGTCGATGTGGCCCAGGAAGCCTGCCGTGTAGCGCTGGTCCTGGCGCTCCGCGTAGATGTAGGGCTGTGAGTTGAAGTACTGCGGAGGGAAGCCACCAGGTGTGCCCCACGGCAACAGCTGATTGCCCACCACCGTGAGCGGCCCGCTCGTCACCGGCGTGTTCACCCCTGCAGCGTTGGTGACGCTCGATGGCACGAAGTAGTTCGAGTTGGGCGAGCCGGCGCAGACGAGCTGGTCGACAGGGCCGTTGGCGAGAGACTGGTTGCCGTCCAGCTGACACGCGCCGAAGTCGCGCTCGCCGCTGGTGACGGGGTTCTGCTCGACGTAACCCAGGTAACCGGTGATGTTGCCCTTGCCGTCCATGAAGTTGGTGCCGGCCAGGATGCTGTAGTTCTTGGTACGGCCGTCGTGGCTGCTGCCCGTGGGGTACGAGGAACCGAACTGCTGGTTGAGCGCCTGCGCGTAGGTCGAGTGGTTGTCGTGCCAGTTCTCGCCGATCTGGTAGTCGACCTGGACGCCCTCGAAGTTCTTCTTCATCACGAAGTTGACGACGCCGGCGATGGCGTCCGATCCGTATACGGAAGACGCGCCGCCGGTGAGCACGTCGACGCGCTCAACCAGCTGCAGAGGTATCTGGTCCAGGTCCGGTGCGGGCGAGGCGATCGCCGTGTTGGCGTCGCCCTGACCCAACCTGCGGCCGTTGACGAGCACCAGGGTGCGCTGCGGGCCCAGGCCGCGCAGGTCCGCGGTCTCGACGCCGCCGGCGGTGGTGAGGCCGCTGGTACGGTTGCTGAAGTCCTGGCCCAGGGAGTTGTTGAAATTCTGCGGCAGCTGGTACAGCAGCTCGCTGACGTCCGTCTTGCCGCTCAACTCGATGTCACGCGAGGTGACGACCTGGATGGGGCTGGTGCTGGTCGCGTTGGGGGCCGCGATGCGCGAGCCCGTGACCACGACCTCCTGTACTTGATTTGCACCTTGATCGGCAGTAGCCGGCTGATCCTGCGCGTGTGCCGGCGCAGCGGCGATCGCGGCGAGCAACGCCGCGGACACTGCCACGGCGAGCGACAGCGCTCTCGGTTGAGACATGTATTTATTCCTTCGAGCTATATCTGGGCGAGTTGCGTCAATGACCGGGCGCGCATGCGTGGATGATGCAATGCGAGATGCCGGCACGACGTCGCTGAAGCGCGTCATCTGCTTTCCTCCTGACGAACGGCGTGACCGCCGTCGCAAAAATGTTGTTATGCGGATCGAATGCGCCCAACGCGCTGCTTCTCTCCGCGCTAAGAGTTTTCCCCTGGATACGGTCGAAGCCGGGCGGGGCAAGCTCCCCGTTCCGGCCTCAGTGGTACCGATCTTAGCAATTGCGCCACAGCTGAGAAAGCCGTTCGATAAAAGCGCAACAGCATAAACGTGGACCGTAGAGGCCCACCTGCGCGAGTGACACCGGTTACCGCATGCCGCCTGGTGGTCTCTAAAAATGCGCCGTGCATACTTTTTAAGCGGTCGTAGCAGGGAAGCAACAAGGCGAAGCGCTATATTGGCGTGCAAGCAACGCGCCGGTCGAACGGGGCCGCTAGCGTGGCAGCAGGCTTTTTGGGCCCGAGAGCTTGGGCCGGGAGCTTGGGCCGGGAGCCGGACTTAGTCCCCGAAGCTCACGCGCCCGGCAAAATCGAAGCTGCTGACCAGAATGCGGGCAGAGTCGTCGAGGGAGTTGGCCGGAGCGATGCAGAAGCCATGGGCGACGATGCGATAGGTGCGCACCTGGCCGCCGAGCTGTCCCACGCGCTCCTGGGCAAGCTGATCAACGGTGCAGTGGTCCTGCCCCCTGGTTGCAAACAACCGCTGCTCGCCCTCGAAGATGACTGTCAGATTGGTGGGGAGGGCATGGCCGCTGCGGCCCTCTGCCGCGCTGCCCACCCCGAACACCATTCGCAGGCGCCGGCCGTCCGACGTCTTCGGACCCGCAAAGCTCACCCGCACGCCGCTGTTGTTGGGACGCGCGCCTCCCTCGCACTGCATCTCGGCATTGTGCCAGTCGAGGTCGAGGTTGATTGCGCCGCGAATCTTGGCCCGCAGGAAGCCGTTCCCCGCGCGCAGGCACCCGTCGGGGTCGTCAGCGCGGGCGGCAAGCGGGGCGGCTGGCGCAGCGGCTGGCGCGGCAGCTAGCGCAGCGGTAGCTGGCGCAGCGGCAGCTGGCGCGGGGGCAGTGCAAACCGCGGCCACGAACGCAGCAACGAGGAGGGCTGCCAACCTCACAGCAAGCTCGTGACGAGGCATGCGTGGCAGTCTACGCCCGCTTTGCCAACGGAGCCTTCGCGAGCATGGCGTGCATCCGGCCCGTGCCACGTGCTATGTGCATCAGCGTTGTCAGACGTGAGCCAGGTGGGCCCCCTTGGGCGACTGCCAGGGTGCAGCAGGCGCCACCATGGAGTCTGGCTTGCTAGACTGCCCGGCCTTGTTTCACGGGCTGTGGCCACCGGCCGCGTTCGCCCCCTTCAATATCAGGTCTCGTGCATGCGCAATCTGCTTCTAGAGGTCACGCCCGTCGTTCCGGCGCCCCTGTCCCGGCTTCCCGAGCTGGCAGGCAATCTGTTCTTTGGCTGGCATCGTCCCACCCGAGCCTTGTTCGAGGATCTGGAGCCGGAGCTCTGGAAACAGACGGGGGGCAATCCGCGCCTGATGCTGCGCTGCCTCAGCCAGTCAGTATTGGACCGTGCAGCGACCGATTCCGCCTATCTCGAGCGTTATCGTCTCGCTCTTGAGACATTCGACGCCTATGTGTCCGAGAAGCGGCGCGCGCCCTCGGACGGGCCGATCGCCTATTTCTGTGCCGAGTACGGCTTCCACGAGAGCTTCCCGATCTACTCCGGCGGCCTCGGCGTTTTGGCGGGGGACTACTGCAAGGCCGCCAGCGACGAGAACGCCCACTTCATCGCCGTAGGTCTGCTTTACGGGCAGGGCTACTTCACCCAGACCATCGACAACGATGGCGTGCAGCACGCCCACTACAGCGAGCACGACCCCCGCGACCTGCCAGTAGAGCCAGCCCGTGGTCCCAACGGAGAGTGGGTCACTGTAAAAGTTCGCATCGCCGGTAGGGATGTATTCGCGCGCCTGTGGGTAGCGCATGTAGGCCGGGTACACGTTCATCTGCTGGACACCAACTGCCCCGAGAATGCGTCCATCGATCGGGTGATCACCCATCGTCTGTACGGGGGCGACGAGTCGACGCGCATCCGGCAGGAAATGATTCTCGGCATTGGTGGCGTGCGCGCGCTACGTGCGCTGGGCCTCCAGCCGGCCGTCTGGCACATGAACGAGGGCCACGCGGCGTTTCTGATTCTCGAGCTGTTGCGTGAGCATCTGGGCCGTGGACTGTCGTTCGAGGCGGCCCTGGAGGCGGTCTCTGCCGACTGCATCTTCACGACCCACACGCCGGTCGCCGCCGGTCACGATGCTTTCGGGCACGATCTGGTCATTGCGCATTTCAGTGACTTCATCCGCGAGCTCGGCGTGCCGGTGGAACGGGTTCTCGACCTGGCCCGCTCCCGTTCCGCGCCCGGACTCTTCAACATGACGCGGCTGGCGCTCAATGGTGCCCGGAGAGTCAATGCCGTGAGCCGCATCCACGGGGGCGTCTCCGCGCAGCTGTGCTCGGATGAATGGCCGGAGGTCCGTCCGGAGGAAAATCCCGTTGGGTTCGTCACCAACGGCGTGCATGTCCCCACCTTTCTGCACCTCTCGTGGGTGGATTTCTTCGATCGCGAGCTGACCCCCGACTGGCGTGAGCGGCTGCGGGATCCGCAGTTCTGGCATGCGCTGGAGCGGGTTCCTGATGACCGCTACTGGACAACGGCGCAGGAGGTCAAATCGCGCATGCTCGCCAGCGTCAAGGAGCGGCTGCAGCGCGAGTGTGTGCGCAAGGGGTCCAGTCCCGCGCAGCTGCGTCACATGACGCGGCTGCTCGATCCGGCGCGCCCCAACGTCCTGACGATCGGCTTCGCGCGCCGGTTTGCCACATATAAGAGAGCGACGCTGCTGCTGAAGGATCGTGAGCGGCTGGCACGCCTGGTGAACGACCCGGATCGGCCGGTCATCTTCCTGTTCGCCGGTAAGGCGCATCCGGCGGACGAGCCCGGCAAGCACGTGTTGCGCGAGATCCGCCAGCTGATGACCACGCCGCAGTTCCTGGGTCGGATCGTCTTTCTCGAAGATTACGACCTGCAGCTCGCCCGCAGTCTGGTATCCGGCGTGGACGTGTGGCTGAACAACCCGATCGCGCCGCTCGAGGCGAGCGGCACCTCGGGCATCAAGGCCGCCATCAACGGACGCCTCAATCTGAGCGTGCTGGATGGCTGGTGGGCCGAGGGCTGGGAACAGGACAATGGCTGGGGCATTCCCCCTGCGAACGTCCAGGATCCGGAGCGGCGCGACGTGCTCGAAGCGGAGATGATCCTGGACACGCTCGAAGAGGAGGTCGCCCCGCTCTATTACAACGTAGCCGATGCGGGCTATTCGCCTGAGTGGGTGCGCCGGAGCAAGCGAGCGATGATGAGCGTGATCCCGCGCTTCAACATGAGGCGCGTGCTGTACGACTACACCCAGGGACTCTACGAGCCGGCGGCCCGCCAGTATCGCCGCCTCGCAGCGAACGGCTATGCAGGCGCTTCCGAGCTTGCCCAATGGAAGCAGCGGGTGCGCGAGGCGTGGCCCAAGGTAGGCCTGCAGCTGCTGGCCGACGCGGCTCCCGACCTGCATCGGGGTGAGAAGCTGAGCCTGAAAGTGGCCGCGGCGCTCAATGGGCTGCGTCCAGCGGATGTGCGCGTCGAATTCCTGGCCGTTCGCCAGCTTCCCGAGACACCCGTGGGAATGCCGCCGCTCTCCTCGTATCGCGAGCAGCCGCGCGATGGCGTGTGGAGCGTCCTGCTGAGCCACGCGGGCGAGCGCAGCGACGATGGGTCCCTGGTGTTCGCGCTGGATACCGAACCAAAAGAGTGCGGCCAGTTCGCCACGGCGGTGCGCATCTACCCGTGGCACGAGCTGCTCTCGCATCCGCACGAGCTGGGCTTGATGAAATGGCTGTAAGTGTGCGGCACCCAGTTGCGTGAGTTCCGATCCTGCGGTGTAGTACTCGCCACAACAACGAAACTGTAATTCCAATCATGCCGCGACAGCCCGCGCGAGCTTCGTCCGGACGGTACGTGAGCCGCCTAACAGGTGGAACACTGGCCGTCATCATGGCCGGCGGACGCGGTGAGCGTCTGAAAGACCTCACCGCCCACCGCTGCAAACCGGCCACCCCCTTCGGCGGCAAGTTCCGCATCATCGATTTCGTTCTCTCGAACTGCGTGAACTCCGGCATCCGCCAGATCTCCATCCTCACGCAATACAAGGCGCAATCCCTCATCCAGCACGTACAGCACGGCTGGAGCTATCTGCGCGGGGAGTTCGGGGAATTTGTCGAGACGATTCCCGCCCAGCAGCAGCTTGGCGCCATGTGGTACCGGGGCACGGCCGACGCCGTGCATCAGAACATCGAGCTCATCCTCTCCCACCGCCCCAAGCACGTGCTCGTGCTTGCCGGCGACCACATCTACAAGATGGACTACGGCCCGATGATCGCCTACC
>CAZLYG010000238.1:0-8073 GCA_964563075.1 uncultured Steroidobacteraceae bacterium
GTACAGCCACAGCAGTAGCGCGGCAAACGATGAAGCCGCACCGTAAGCCGACGGCTCGGTAGAGTGCGCCAGATACAGACTGACGACCCAACGGCCAGCGTCGAACAGAACGGCCGTGAGAATTCCGCCCAGGGCCACTGCGCGCCACGGCAGGCGGCGAGCGGGCATGTAGCGATAGATCAGCGCGAACAGCCCGGCAACCACGCCCAGTGAGACGACGACGTCGATGAAGCCCAGGAGGCCGACGAGGGCGGGATAGTCGGCCGCGATCCGGGCGCGTAAGTTGGTGAGCGCCGTCGAGATTGCCAGCGAGATCAGCAACAGGAACCCGAGCGTTAGAATGAAGCCGAAGGACAGCAGCCGTGTCCTGAGCCAGCCATACACGCCCGAGAGCGCCATTGCGGCGCTCCTCCAGATCTGCTCCAGCGCTTGCTGCAGAGCCGCGAGCACCGTAGTAGCCCCGATGAGCAGCGTGACGACGCTCACGAGCGTAGCAAAAGCGCCACGAGTATGCTGAGCGCTGCGCACCGCACCCAACAGGGTCTTCGCGGTGGCTGGGCCGAACAGCGCGGTCAATTGCTTGCCGATCTGACCATAGGCCGAGCTCTCGCCCAGGAAGAAGCCCGAGATGGTCAGCAGAATGACCAGCAAGGGTGCAATCGAGAAGGCGCAGTAGAAAGCCAGGGCCGCGCCGGTGTTCGAGCCGTTGTCATCGTTCCAGTAGCGCGCGGCGCACCGCGTCAGCGCCCAGAAGCGCATCAGCCGCTGCTTGACTGACATGCGTTTCACAGCCCGGGTTTCCGCCACCTCGTGATGCACAGCGCGGCTTTCGGTGAAGCAAGCTCCGCGCCCGCCTGCCCGAGGGGACCGTCGATTGCTCCTACAGGCAGATCCGCGCACCACTGCGAGACTTCGCTCATGAGCAAACACCACCCCCGACACTCCGCGCAGCCCGGTACGACCCCGGGACGCCCGAAGGACTCCGGTAGCCGGCAGCAGACGCACCCGGATCAGGGCAGCCAGACGGGATCGCACGATGCGGACAGGGCCGCCTCACACGGCCGTGCGCCCCCGGTGCCGGCGAAGCCGGCCGGGGCCAAATAGCCGGTCCTCTCTAGTGGTCGGCAGAGCCGGGCTGCGCCTTTTTGCGGTGTTGCTCGGCAAGCACCGAGGCCGGAGTCACCGTCGCGAGCGCCGCCTGCACCTTGTTCTTGAACCCGGCTATCACATCCCCCTCGCCCTGCATCATGGCTTTGAAGCCGACGCGCGCAACCGCGGCCGGATCGGCCTTCTTCTCCACTCCGATCTCGGTATTCATCATTTCGGCCCGCTCGAAGAACTCGGTGTCCGTCGCGCCCGGCATCAGGCACGTCACGCTGACACCCGAGGACTTCAACTCGTTGCGCAGGGCCCACGAGAACGAGTCGATGAAGGCCTTGGAAGCGTTGTAGACCGCCTGGAACGAGCCGGGCATGAACCCGGCGATCGAGCCGGTGATGAGAATGCGCCCACTGCCCTGGGTACGCATCTGCCTGCCGATGGCATGGATCAGCGCCAGCGTTCCGGTGATGTTGGTGTTGATGACGTGCAGCTGCTCGGCGAAGGGCTGATCCAGAAAGCCGCTGCCAAGCCCGTGGCCGGCATTCGCCAGCAACGCATCGACCCTGCGCCCGGCAACGCTGGCGAGCAGCTGCGCAACGCCCTCCTGCGTCGCAAGATCCACTTCCACCGCCTGCACCTCCGCGCCCAGGGATCTCAGATGCAGCAGCGCCTGCTGCAGAGAGCGATCCGCGGCAATCACCAGGTCGAAGCCGTTGTTGGCGCATTCCCGTGCGAGCTCATACCCGATACCGCTCGATGCGCCGGTGACGAGTGCCAGGGGGTGAGGGGTCGCGTTCATGACCGACTTACGGATTTCAAGGGGCCTGAAGCTTCAGCCAGCACGAATTGCGCCCCGTGGAGGCCGCGCTAACCCTCGATCCCGCTCTGCCTGAGCTGCCGGAGCAGCTCGCCCCGCAGGCGCTCGAGGCTTGCAGCGTCCGGCGCCTCGCAGCGTGCCGTCAGCTTTGGCTCTGTCCCGGAAGCGCGCAGCAGCCACCAGCCGCCGCCGGAAGTGACCCTCAGACCATCCGTGGCGTCGACCTCGGCTCCGGCAATCGCCAGTCGTGTAGCGATTTCCCGAACGACGCCCGCCTTCCGCGAGTCCGGACAGGGCAACCTGATCTCCGGTGTCGCACACATACGGGGAAGCGCCGAGCGAAAATCCGCAAGGCTGATCCCGGCTGTGCCCAGTGCAACCAACAGGCGCATGGCCACATACAGCGCATCATCGGTCGCATGCCAGCAGTCGGCATACACGATGTGCCCGCTCATCTCACCTGCCAGCCGAGCGCCCTCTCGCAGCATCGCTGCGCGTACGATGACATAACCCGAAGGCGCCATCACCGCTCGTCCGCCGAGCCGCCGCACCTCGTCGAAAACTACGCGGCTCGACTTCACGTCCGCCACGATGGTCGTGCCCTGGTGGGCGCGCAGCATCTCAGCGGCCAGAAACAACAGCAACTGATCGGGCCACACGATATTGCCCGTCGAGTCGACGACGCCGATGCGATCGCCGTCGCCATCGAACGCGACTCCGAGATCTGCGTGCCGTGTGCGCACGGCAGACTGCAGTTCGCGCAGGTTCTCCGGCACAGCCGGGTCGGGGTGGTGTGCCGGGAAGCTCCCATCCACGGTGGCATTGAGCAGCGTATGCCGGCCCGGCAAGGACGCCGTGAGCGCGCCGATCACCGCTCCGACCGCACCGTTGCCGCAGTCCCATACGACATGCAGAGCCGGGGCCCGGGCGCCCACCGCTCCCAGTGCCCTTGTATAGCCCTCCGCGCTGCTCGTGCCGCGTATCCGCAGAGGTCGCACTTCGCCTCCGGGCCTGTAGGCGGGGGGTGTGCCGAGGAGGGATCGCAACGCCGCTCCAAACACCGGCCCGCCCTCGAGAAACAGCTTGAAGCCGTTCTGGTCGGACGGATTGTGCGAACCGGTGACCATCACCCCGCCATCCAGGGCCGCAGCGTGCACGGAGAAGTACATCTGCGGAGTGGGACCCATTCCGAGCGGCCGCACGCACGCGCCGCCATCGAGCAGTCCCTCGAGCAACGCGCGCTCGAGCTCTTCCGAGCTCAGCCGTCCGTCGCGACAGACGGCGATCTGGCTCTTGCCGCGCGCCGCAGCCGCACAGGCATAAGCGAGGCCCACGGCATAGGCATCGTCAGTTGTCAGCTGCTCCCCGACGACCCCTCTGATGTCGTAAGAGCGGATGACTTCGGGATTGACACTTGGGGCAGCCTGAGCACGCACGCTGAAAAAAACGGTCTCTTTCCGCGCCAGTTCCAACAGTCCCTCGACGCCGTGATGTTGGCAGCGCGCACCGCTGCGCTGACGGGACCGAGCCTTGCTGCGGCAGGCGCATGAAACTGGTCATCTTCGGTCTCACGCTCAGCTCTTCGTGGGGCAATGGCCACGCTACTCTGTGGCGCGGCCTGGTGCGCGCTCTCGCACGCAGCGGACACGATGTCACATTCTTCGAGCGCGACGTTCCCTACTACGCGGCGCACCGTGACCTCAACGTCGTCTCGGGCGCGCGGCTCGTGCTCTATGTAGACTGGCCGAATGTTCAGAACGAAGCGCGTCGCCAGATAGAGGACGCGGATGCGCTGATCGTAACCTCCTACTGCGAGGATGCCGTCGCAGCCAGTCGCCTCGCTCAGGAAGTCTCCCGGCCCCCCGTGTGCGTATTCTATGACCTGGACACCCCCGTGACGCTGGCACGCCTGCGGGCGGGTGAGCGAGTCGCCTACCTGCCTCCGGAGGGGTTTAGCCAGTTCGATCTCGTGCTCAGCTATGCCGGCGGCGAGGCGCTCGAATCATTGCGACAGGCACTCGGAGCGCGCCACGTCGCTGCGCTGTACGGCCATGCAGACCCCGAAGCACATCAGGCTGCGTACGGCGGCGGCGCACGCGATAGCTACGCCAGTGACGGCAGTGGCGCCCGCTACGATCTGTCATATCTGGGCACGTACGCGAGCGACCGGCAACCGGCGCTCTGCAGGTACTTCATCGATGCCGCCCGAGCACAACCCGACCGCCGCTTCGTGCTGGGCGGCTCGGGCTATCCGGCGGACTTTCCGTGGACTGCCAACATCTCGTTCGTGCATCACGTTCCCCCTGCGCGCCACGCGGAGTTCTACGCCTCCTCGCGAATGACACTCAATGTCACTCGTGCCGAGATGGCCGCGAGCGGCTTCTGTCCTTCGGGACGACTCTTCGAAGCGGCGTCCTGCGGCACTGCGCTGCTGAGCGATGTCTGGAAAGGCCTGGAGCAATTCTTCGTTCCGGGCAAAGAGATTCTCCTGGTGCGCAGCACACGCGACGTGGAGGAAGCTCTGCAGCTCTCGGACATCGAGCTGAGCCGGCTGGCGCGGGCTGCGCGCGACAGAGTGTACGCGCAGCACACCTCGGAGCATCGGGCCGCAGAGCTGGAGCGACTGCTGGAGGAGGCGTTGCGGGCGCGCCGCGCCTCGGCGTGGACCGCTGCTCCGCGGGTGTCGGAAGCCGCAGTGGCCAAGGCTTGATCGCATGTGGGGCATCATTCCGGCCGCCGGCCAGGGCTCGCGCATCCAGCCACTGGCCTTCTCGAAAGAGCTGCTCCCGGTCGGCGGGCGGGACGAAGGCGATCGGCCGAAAGCGGTCAGCGAGTATCTGGTTGAGCGCCTGGCCGCCGGCGGCGCCGACAAGCTCTGCTTTGTGATTTCCCCGGGCAAGTCGGACATCCTGCAATACTACGGCGGTCGGAACGGGCGTACCGATGTTGCCTATGTCGTGCAGCCGCAGTCCTCCGGCCTGTGCGATGCCATTTTTCGCGCGCGCTCTTTGATTCACCCGGATGAGAGCGTTGCCATAGGACTGCCCGACACGATCTGGTTCCCCTGCGATGGCCTGCTCAGCCTGCCGCACAACCGGCTCGCATTTCTGCTCTTTCCCGTCGCGCGGCCGCAGCTGTTCGACGCCGTCGTCACGGACGACGCTGGCCGCGTGCGCGAGATCCAGGTCAAAGCGGCCGACGCGAGCTCCCGCTGGGTATGGGGCGCGTTCCGGATGCCCGGACGCGTGTATCACGAGCTCTACGACTTCTGGCATCGGCGCGGCGAGCGCGAAGGCTACGTCGGAACGCTGATCAATGCCTGGCTCTCGCAAGGCGGCGAGGCGGTGGGCATACGAGCGGGCCAGCAATACGTGGACGTGGGCACGCTGCACGGCTACCGGGAAGCGATTCGCCTGCTCGCCGCCAGGCCTACGGCTGCCCAACAGGGCCGCGCGTCGCATCAGGCGTAGTACTCAGCTCCCAGGTGAGTGATGAGCGCCTCGCCGCGCAACTCGCGCAAGGTGTTCTTCAGCTTCGTCAGCTGGATGGACAAGTCGTGCTCGGGATACAGACCCTGCGCATGCATGGGACTCTTGAAGTAGAACGACAGCCACTCCTGGATGCCGCTGCGCTGTGCGCGGGCCGCCAGGTCCAGGAACAGCGCCAGGTCGAGCACCAGGGGCGCCGCCAGGATGCTGTCGCGGCACAGGAAGTTGATTTTCAGCTGCATCGGGTAATTGAGCCAGCCGAACAGATCGATGTTGTCCCAGCCCTCCTTATTGTCGCCCCGGGGCGGATAGTAGTTGATCTGTACCCGGTGATAGAGGTGTCCGTAGAGGCCCGGGTAGAGCTCGGGCTGCAGAATATGGTCGAGCACGCCCTTCTTGCTGACCTCCTTGGTGCGGAAGCAGTCCGGATCCTCCAGCACCTCGCCGTCCCGATTGCCCAGGATGTTGGTGGAGTACCAGCCGCTGACACCCAGCAGACGCGACTTCAGCCCCGGCGCGACGATGGTCTTCAGCAGCGTCTGGCCGGTCTTCAGATCCTTGCCGGCGACCGGCACGTGCCGCTCGCCCGCCAGCTCCACGAGCGCGGGAATGTCCACTCCGAGGTTCGGAGCGGCGTTGGCGTACGGCACCCCTTCCTGCAGCGCCGCATAGGCGTACAACATACTGGGAGTGATTGCCGGATCGTCCGCATCCAGGGCGCGCTCGAACTCGCTGAGGCTGCCGTGTATCTCACCCTGCTCCAGAAAAGCTTCCGTGCTCGCGCACCAGATAACGACGCAGCGGCTCAGCGAGTGTCGCTGCATGAACTGCCGGATGTCGGCGCGCAACTCCGCAACCCGCTCGCGGCGCGTGCCACGCTTCACGTTGGGGCCCTGAAGGCGCTTGACATAGCGGCTCTCGAATACCGCCGCCAGCGGCTGCACCGCTTCCAGCTCGCTACGCAGCTTCTCCAGGAGTGCCGGCTCCAGGACGCCCGCGGTCCTGGCGGACTCATAGGCATTCTGCGGAAACAGGTCCCAGGCGGCGAACACCAGGTCATCCAGGCTGGCCAGCGGCACGAATTCCCGGATCGGCGGTGAGCGATGCTCGGTGCGTTTCCCCAGGCGGATCGTTCCCAGCTGGGTGAGCGAGCCGATCGGCTCGGCCAGCCCCCTGCGAATGGCCTGCACACCCGCGATGAAGGTCGTGCTGACGGCGCCTAGCCCGACCAGCATCACTCCGAGCCTGCCGGTGGGGGGCGCGATATGGATCGCAGGATGTCTCATGGTGTTCTCCGTCAGCCCGGCGGCGCTGCTGCGCGGCGCACGGCGAGCAGCTCGCTTTCGCGCAGATGCCGTCCTACTTCAGGCTCCGTGGAATTGGGTTCGCACAGGTAGATCTCGTGACCCGGACGCGCGACGACGCTGAATCCTGCGGCGCGCACCATCGCCTCGACGCAGGCGTGATTGGGCGCCCACCAGTTGGTGGGATCGCTTTCCAGAGCGTGCTCTATGAACGCCAGATGCGGCCAACCGCGGCGGGTGAGCTGCAGCCGCTCGTCCAGCGTGATCGAGTCCGGTGGCCGGGTCACGTTCTGGCCCGGCATCGTCAGCGTCTGCAACACCATCTGCCGGACCGTCAGGTCGCGCAGGATGTCGAGCGCCAGCAAGGGATGGCGCAGGTGGTACAACACACCCAGGAAGCACACCAGGTCATAGCGCTCACCGCTCCCGGCCAGCTCGTAGACCGAGCCTTGCCAAAAACTCACCCGATCGCTCAGTCCGAATTCTTCGGCCGCCCAGCGAGCCTGCCGCAAATAATGCGAATCGATGTCGGCCGCCGTCACCTGCGCACCGCGCCGTGCCAGCTCGAAGCTGTAGAATCCCGCGTTGCAGCCGATGTCCAGAACCCTCCAACCGCGCAGATCCGGCTCGATGAAGGGCGCGATCTGCCGCCACTTCACGGCCGGGAAGTCCCCCAACGGGTGGTCCGGCACGGTCTGCGAGCCATCGGGAAGGTGCAGATTGTGGAACCAGGGCGCGAGAGCGGCGCTCGCGGGGTGCCGCCGAACGTGTTGCAGCTCCAATAACGGTGTGGGGGAGACCGGATCCATGCTCATGTCCTCATCTCTTCAGGTCACTGCAGCCGCACGCGGACAGGCATCACCCAGCGCTTCGCTGACGTAGCTTTCAAGCTCGCACGCCCGGTGTACCGCCGTGTGCTTCGCCAGTACCCGGTTGCGCGCCCGGCTGGCGATGGCTCGCAGCGCTTGTCGGTCATAGTCCTGCAGATAGGTCAGAACGTCGTCGCTCGAGTGGGCCACCAGGATTTCCCGGCCGGGAACGAACAGCTCCCGCAGGCCCACCCATTCGTCGGTGACGATCGGGACACCACAGGCAGCCGCTTCGAACAAGCGCACGCTCGGCGAGTACCCGTTGGCGACCATGTCGGCGCGCGTGATATTCAGGGTCAGCCGCAGGCTGTTGTAGAAGTCACGATGCGCCGCAGGAGCCAGGTGCTCGGTGTGCCTCACGTTCGCGGGCCAGCGGATGTCGGCCGGATACTGTGCCCCGGCGACATAGAAGGCCCCGGCCGGCCAGGATTGCGCAGGCTGCAGCAACAACTGCTGCAGCTTGGGTTGGCGGTCGACGCTGTAAGTGCCCAGGT
>CAZLYG010000239.1:0-8045 GCA_964563075.1 uncultured Steroidobacteraceae bacterium
GGCGTCCCCTGCGACGAGATAGATCGAGCCGTTCGAATTGACGGAGGTCGTCGCGCTCAGGGTCCCGGATTGATTGACGACCAGACCCGCGAGCGTGACGTTGCCCCGCTCGGCGGTGATCTGGCCCGTGTTCGTCACCGTGCTGTTGGCGGCGAGCTCCTGGCCGTCAACGGCGATCAGCAGGCCGCGGAGCATCGGGTCGGTGGTCGATGCCAGATAGACGGTCGTGCCGGCACCGAGAATGGTCTGTCCATCGGGCGTCGAGATCTTTCCGCCGTTGGTAACGGTGCTGCCGAGCAGCATGACGCGGCCGCCGTCGGCCGTCTGCAGCTGCGCTCCGGGCTGTACGGTCACGGCGCCCGGCTGTGTGCCCGCGGCCGCCTGAAACACCGGGGGCAACTGGCCGCCGCTGACCAACGGCGAGTTATTTCCCGATAGCAGACCGTTGAGGAACAACTGATCGGGCAGATCGAGCGTCGCAGCGGTGAGCGAGCCGGCATTCACCTGCGCGCCGTTCGCAAAAATGATGCCGTTGTGATTGATCAGATAGATCTGACCGTTGGCGGTCAGCTTGCCCGCAATGGTGCTCGGGTTCGCGTCCCAGATGCGATTGAGCGTCGCGGCGGTCGCGCTCGGCTGATTGAAGTTGACGCTGTTCCCGGCTGCGATGTTGAAGTTCTGCCAGTTGAGAATCGCAGCGTTGGAGGTCTGCGTGACGTTCATCGCGTTGCCCGCCACCGTGGCGCTCGCCTGGCCGGCGGTTACGAATGAGGTATTTGCCGTATTGGTGCCGCAGGGCCCTCCCAGACACGGCGTGGGCAACCCGGGCGTGGGCGGCGCGGCCGGCGAAACCTGTGAGAGCGCCTGGAGGATCGCGCCGGCGACGAATTGGCTGACGGTGGGTCGCAGATGAGCGCGCGCGGGCTGGCCGCGACCGCAATGGCGGCTCGATGCAGCCTGGATTGACATGGTCAGGGCCTGCCTGGAAAAAAGTACGGCAGACCCCGCTCGCGCGGGGTCTGCCTCAGTGGTCAACGCTTCTCTTCGCTGTATTCTTCTGTGATCCGCAATGTCAGAACTGCAGCTGCAGCGGCTCGGTCGAATCGCCGTGGTGCGTGCCGCTCGTGATGCACGGGTCGTACGGGTTGCCCGCCGGAGTGCCGGCGACATCCGGATCCAGCAGCACGCCCGGGACGCTCACTTCGAGGACCGGATTCGCAGCGGCAGCCGCGAACGCCGTCATGAAGTCACTGTTCGTGGAACCGTCACCCGAGAATTTCTGGCCGTTCACGGCCTTGATCCGCAGGTTGAGGGAGTTCGTGAAGAACAGCTGGTGCTCGCCGTTGACCACCCGGGCCGGCTCGAATGCATTGGGGAATGCATTGCCGCAGGTCTTGGTCGTCGTACCGGCGATCGTGACGCCATTGAGGGCCGCGAACGAGTACGTATCGGTGCCGGCAACCGGCTGGAACTCCAGGCCCAGGATGCCGAGGGCACGATTGCCCTGGGTGTCGGCATGATCGAGCGCCTTCTTGACGTTGCCGTTGCTCGACTGGTCGCACACCGCGTAGCCGCTGAAGTTGGTGCAATCACCGAACGAGCCGCCCTGGTCGATGGGATCGACCGTATGGTTAGCGAACCCGGTGGTGCCGGGGTTGTTGAGGAAGTACTCGTTGAAGGCGGCCTTGGAGCCGGAGCCGGGCGAACGCGAGATGAAGGCAATGCCACCGGCCGGCAGGCAGACCGTGGTGGTGCCACTGAGCTGGCAGATCTGGCTCCAGTCGGTGTAATTGCCGGCGAGAATTGCGCCAACCTGCGAAGCACTGATGTTCACGTTGCCAAACGTGGACTGCATCTGCGTGGCGAGCGTGTTGTCGATCGCAACGCCGAACACGTTCTCATAGATCGCAGTGCGGCTCGTATTGCTGAAGTCCGCGGCAGTCAGAGGGGAGTTCGGGGGCGAGGTGGGCAGGTTGTCGCCCGTGAAGAGCCCCATCTCCTCGTCTGACACGCCGACATCGGGCACGTGATTTTCCGTCGTGCTGGCGGTCACTACGTGATAGTTGGCCTTCGCCGTGAAGGGGCTCGGAGTACCGGTGCCCGCAGCGGCGCAGCCGGCGTTGGCCGCATTGCCGAGGAACTTCTGGTAATCCACGGCATGACCGCGGGCCAAGCCGTCGATACCGTTCTTGAACGTGCCACCATTGTTGGCGTACGCGATATACACCTTCTTACCGGCGGCGATGCCGCCCTGAGTGGTCTTCCAGGTGCCGAACACCGCGCGGTAGTTGGCGCCCTGCGAAGCGCAGGTCGTGTCGTCGGTATACACATCGAGGTGGCCGTCGTTCTGCATGAGCGCTTGCGCGAAAGCGAGGAAGGCACCGCCCTGTGCCGAGCCGCCGGCGACGAAGAATGAGAAGTCGGGGGTGTCGGTCGGCGCCCAGGCGAAAGCCGGGCTGGTGCAGGGGGCTGATCCGGCTGCAGCGCCCTGAACCGTGGGTGTTGTTCTAAGCGTGTTTTCTCCTGTCATGCCGTGGTTGGGGGGCTGGGGGCGGGTGGGCTGCAACGCGTCGCAGCCCACCCACCCAGGCTCAAATCAGATCGAGCTCAGACTGCAGCGAGCGAGGAAGCGTTGGACGAGCGGCGACGGGCAATCAGCGCCGTCAGCACTATGCCGGAGAGCAGCAGCATGAGGCTCGGCGGCAGCGGCACCGTGGATGCCACGGTATACGTGAACGCGCCCGCAGAGGTCAGATCCCACGTGCCGGCGAACGCGCTGACAGTGGCCTTCGCCGAGGTGACCGTGCCGTTCAGCACCCAGTTGTAGAAACCGAGTGTCGTCCCGATCGTCACCGGGTTGGACGCCGTCTGCGTGCCGAGCGACAGCTTGGTGCCAGCGTAGGCGGCCGGGGTGTTGGCATTCGACGCGAACAGCGAGTCCGTGGTGCTGGAGGGCGTCTGGTTGACGGCATTGATGAACGAGTTGATCGCGGTGACGCCCTTCAGCTGGCTGTTCGAGGTCGAACCGAGATCACCGGGACCGGTGCCGGCGGGTGCATTCGAAGTCGCATCCAGCACGAAGTTGGTGGTCTGCACGGTGTTCACGCCGACCACGTCGTAGGTCACAGCGCCGTTGGTCAGGTCGGCCGAGGACACACCGTTGATGAACGTTGCCCAGTTCGGGTCGGAAGCCAGCAAGCTGCTGAAGTTCTGGCTGACGTTGCCGTTGAACTGATTGACCTTCAAGCCGGTGTCGAAGGCGAAGGAGGTCTGATTGGTGGTATCGATGACGTTGAGGAAGATCGAGCCGTCCCCGGACGTGCCGGGTGCGAGGCTCATATCTGCGAGCGCAGATCCGGCGGCGGCCAGGGCTACTGCTCCCGCCAGGATCCTTGTTGTCAGACGTTTCATGAATAACTCCCAGGTGTTGCAAATGCGAAAACAGGTGTGCGCAGCCTTGGCGCCGTCGCCTCACCGGGAGAGGAGCCGGCCCGCCGTTACCGGCCAGCCCGGGCCCTTCTCTCTCGGGCGGAAACATCCTGCAGCCACATCGTGGCGATTCCGTGACGGGAGTTTGAAACAGGAGCCACTTTGGCGGACGTGGGAGGTTGAATCAGATGCTGACGTGTGCTGGCGTATTCAGATGTATGACACTCGCAGGACGCGACGGCCGCGCCTGCCGACGACGAGGATCGCGAGCATCAGGAGCGACAACGAGTCGAATCCGCCGCCGCCGCCCTTGCTACCACTGCTCGCCGCGCCCACCGTCACTGTGACCGACTGGGCCGTCGAGCCGCCGCCGCCCACGCAAGTCAATGTGAAGGTGGTGTCCGACGTGAGCGCGCTGGTTGTGACTGTTCCGTTGAGCGCCTGACCGCCGGTCCATCCGCCGGACGCCGTGCAGGTCGTGGCGTTCTGCGAGCTCCATGTGAGGGTCGCGGTCCCGCCCTGAGCGACACTGCTGGCGCTGGAAGTCAACGTCACCGTCGGAGCCGGCGGCACCGGCGACATCATCACCGAGTATGTTCCTGCGTCATCGCCACCGGCAGGTTGCGCGATGAGATTGACGGAGTAGGTCCCCGGAGAAGCGGTGACGGTAATCTGATCTGTGCCATAGATCGTTCCAACAGTATTGCCGCCCTGGGTGAGCATTACGGCGAAATTCGCGAAGCCGGCTGGGAACGCGACGTCGCTCGTGCTCAGGATGTACTTGCCGGCGGTAGTCACGGTGACCGGGTGCGCCACGAATGCGAGCGACGACCCCACCACGCCCTGCGTGACGTCGAACACCGGCGTCGTACTGCCGCTTGCAGCGAGGTTGATGTCGAATAGTCCGCCCTGCACCGGATCCGCCTGGGCGAATGCCACTAAGCTCAGCGGGCCAGCGGCGGCGGCGATGTTGGAGCTTCCGGCGGCACTGAGCGGGCTCGCCAACAGCGCTCCTGCCTGTACGACGCCCAGGCCAACAGAGACCAGCGACACCGGGAAGCTGAAGTTCGTCAGGTTGACGGAGTAGCTGCCTGCGGTGGCAACAGTGGTATCGAAGCTGTAAGGCTTCAATGCGCTGCCAGCGGCGCTCACCGCCCTGGCAACGCTGAGCTCGGGTGCTCCGCCTTGCAGCTGCACCTGCACCGAATAGCTGCCGGCACCGGGCGCCGCCGTTGCCGCGGTCGCGGATCCGTATACCTGGTACGTCCCCGCAGCCGCCGCGAAGCTCTGCGTGCTCGCACCCATCACTGGAGCGGCAAACTGCCCGTTGAGCACGACGGCCACTTCGACCTGCGAGAGTGCGGCGGGGTATTTCAGGTCGGTGACTGCGATTGTGTGGGCGCCTGCGGTGAGCGTGGGGCTGCCCAGCAGAGTCGTGCTGCCGATGGGCACAGTCTTGGCGTAAGCCGGGGTGCCGCCGCCGGGGGGAATGACCGCAACGCTATACAAGCCGCCACTCACGCCTGCAGGTGCCTGCCCGATAGCGAACACTGCGTAGGTGTGGCCGGACTGCAAGGCCACGTTCGCCTGCAGCGCATTGTTGTTTGCCGGGTCCGGCAGGACCTGAACAGGGGTCTGCGTCGCCTCATCCACCAGCAGCAGCGTGAGAGCGCCGTTACCGAGACTCTGCGGAATGCCCAAGTCTTGCAGGACCACCAGATACGTACCTGATGTGGCGATCGGAAAGCTGTCATTGAGAGCCACTTCCTGGCCCGGTAGCGGCTGTGCGGGCAGCGCGATGTTGTCGGAGAAGGAGTCGACTGTCGTGGTCCCACTGAGGACCTGGATGCCGATCGGGCCGGAACCGATGCCGGTCCCTGGCTTGCCGACAACGTGAATCACGTACGTTCCTGCCGCCGCGGCGTTCAGTGTCAGCGTGCCGGCGCCGACAAGTGGGGTACCCACGAGCGTGCCGCCGCTGGTGACGGCGAGCTTGACGGAGCTCAAGGGCGCCGTCGGCGTCAACAGCGCGCCCAGATCCGTCAGGATGATCTGATAGGTGCCGGCGGCGGAAATGTCGACCTCATGTTCGATGGGAACGCCCGTGCTGGCAGTGGCAATCGTCTGCACCTCGCTCAGCAGCGGTGTGGACTGCGCATGGACGGAAGCGCACGCCGCGATGCAGGCAAATGCGACAAAGGCGCCTCGGGCGCCCTTCCGGAGGGCATCCTTGGAAGGTAATGGCACGGCGGACTTCCTGCTGCGCGTCGGGCGCGCAGTGTTAGGTTTATGAGACGGGCCTCAGCCCGTTCGGGATCTGATTCCAGCGAGCGCAGTGCGGGCGTCATCCGCCCACGGGGTCTTGACAGAGCCGGACAGGGCGAGCTCGAGATCCTTGCGGGCGCGATCTGTCTGTCCGGCCTGCAGCTCCGCTACGCCGAGGTGATAGCGGATCTCCTTGGTGTCGGGCGCCAGTTCGGCGGCCCTCTCGAGGACCGGCAGTGCCTGCGCGTACTCGCCGCGCTTGTAGTGCACCCACCCGTTGGTATCCAGCAAGCTCCCGGAGTTGGAGGATGCAAACCCCGCGGCCAGGTCGCGCGCGCGATCCAGGCTGCGCTGGTCCTTCTTGTAAGTTACGAGCAGCATCGCGAGATTGTTGGCCACGAGCTGCTGACCCGGGTTGCGCTTGTAGAGCTCCTCATAGTGGGCAATTGCGTCATCGACACGCCCGACACTCTCGTAGAGACGTCCGAGCTCCGCAACGAGCTGCGTCTCCCCGGGCGCTATCCTGATGGCTGCGTCGTAGGCGGCAATCGCGCCCTCCGTGTCCTTCGCGGCCGATTTCGCCAACGCCAGGTTGCGATAAGCCGGCCACCACTTGGGAGCGATGGCGGTCGCCCGCGTCAGAGCTTCGACTGCGTGCGGCACGTCGCCGGTAGCCACATACAGCTCGCCAAGCAGGTTGAGCGGCGCCGGGTCTTTTTGCTCGGAAGCGCTGACTGCGCTCTGCACCAGCGCGATCGCCTGAGCACTCTGGCCGCGTGCCACTTCGAGCTGCGCGAGGGCCGTGAGCGGCTCGATGGCATGAGGTGATAACGCGTGGGCTCGCTCGAGCTCCTGCTGGGCGTCCGCCAGCTTGTTCAGGCCTTGGTCTGCGAGCCCGGCAAAGTAGACGGCCATCGCCGAGTCCGGCCGCAACGTTTTCAGGTCGTCGGCGGCCCCGCGCGCTGCCTGGAAGTCGCGCTTCGCAAGGTACGCGATCGCGAGCGCCTCGCGTATCTGCACGTTGGTGGGATCACGCCGAACGGAGTCTTCCAGCAGCCCGATCGCCTGATCGTCACGGCCCGTCTGGGCATAGAGCTGCGCCAGTTGCAGTCGCACGTTCATGTCCGTGGGGGCGACATCGATTGCGGAACGCAGCGCCTGCTCCGCGAGGGCCGGCTCGCCGTTCGCGATGTGCGCACGGGCAAGCAGCCGTTCTATCGGCACGGATCCCGGGCTGTCCCGCAGCGCGGCACGTAAATCGGCGATTGCCGCACTCGGATCGCGTCCCTTCAGCACGAGCTCGCCGCGAACCAGCAGAGCGTCGCTGTCGCGAGGATTCTTTGAGAGGACGTCCTCGATGAGCTTGTGTGCGTCCGCGTCGCGGCCTTGGGCGATGTCAATGGCAGCGATGCGATCGCGCGCCTGCAGGCCCTTCGGTCCGGTTCCATCGAGGCGAATGATCTCGTTGTACGTGTCCAGCGCTTCTTTCGTTGCACCGGCCCGCTCCCGCAGCTCCGCCAAACCGAATCGCAGGTCATAGTTGTCGGGCTGCTGTGCAATGAATGCCTGCAGCGTCTTCTCGCCCTGCGCGCGTGTGCGCTGCGTGCTGATGAAGCCCACCAGAGTGAGCTTGGCGTCGTCATTCTTCGGCAATGCCCGCACGGCTTCCTCGAGCGTCCGCTGGGCGTCATCGAGCTTGTGAGCGCGTGAGTAGAACACTGCCAGCAGCTTGCGATAGCGCAACTCCGCCGGCCGGAGCCTGATCAGCGCCTGCAGTTGCTTCTCGGCTAGATCCTGCTCGCCGGCCGATAGATAGAGCTGCGCGAGGACCTCGCGCAGGTCGGTCGAGCTGGGGATATGCTGGACGCCGTTGCTCACCAGCGCAATGGCCTGCGCGGTGTTGCCACTCTGTTGATACAGCCCGGCTCGTACCCCGATTGCGATTTCGTTGAGAGGAGCGAGCTTGAGAGCATGATCGGCGTCCGCGACGGCGCCGCTGAGATCCCTGGTTCGGGCCCGGGCAGCCGCACGTACGCTCAGCAGCGAGACCTCATCGGGATGCTTCGCCAGTCCCGGCTCAATGACTTTCAGGGCCTGCTCGTCCGCACCCACGAACAGCAGCAGATTGCCGAGCCCGGCGCGGGCCTCGAGGTTCTCCGGAGACCCATCGATCACAGATTGATAGAGGCCCGCCGCCTCGCGGACCTCCCCGAGCTTCTGATCGGTGCGTGCCGCCATGATCCGGGCGGGACCGTCCTTGGGCGAGATCTGGATGGCGTTGCGGAACTCGATGCGGGCGTGGACGTAGTCTTCTTTGGCGAAATAGGCGCGCCCGCGCTCCATGTGGCTGG
>CAZLYG010000240.1:0-7980 GCA_964563075.1 uncultured Steroidobacteraceae bacterium
GACCAGCTTACGGGTGTAACCCATCGATACATCGCCTCCGGCAGCCCCCGTGTGGCGTCGGCAAAGCCTTGCCCATAGCCAGTATCGAAGAGCAACCAGCCTCGCTGCGGGTGCCGCAGTAATGTGACCAGGGCCGGAAACTCGCAGGGGCGCCAGCTGCCACCGTTTCTGCAAGAGATCTCGGGGTGAGTACAGTGACCCGCCTCGAGCAGTTGCCATTCGATGTTCACTGTTGCGCTCGCCACCATCGGGCATATCGTTCGAGTCCCTCATTGATCGATACGACCGGCGTGTACCCGAGCTGCCGACGCGCGGCCTCGATCGAGAGTGTCTGGGAATACCCGAGCAACCCCACCCCATAGGAAGTCAGTCGGGGCTCGCGCTGGCTGCCGCGCAGTGCTGCGTACCGTTCGCTGACACAGGCGAGTGCCAGAGCAATTGCTCTGGGCATCGAGATAAATCGGACACGCAGGTCGAGCGCCGCGACGAGCCGGCCAAGAAGGTCCCGCACCTGGATGGGTTCACCGTTGGTTACATTAAACGCCTTGCCTGCGATCTCTCGCTCGAGCTGGAGTGCGTTCGAGACCGCGGCCACTACGTTGTCGACGTACGTGATGTCAGTCCAGGCCCGTCCACTGTCGGGTAACGGCAGCAGTCCGGTCCGAGCTAGTGCAACGATTCGCGGAACAATTGCGGTGTCCCTCGGGCCGAACACCGCACGCGGGCGCAGGATGACCGGGCCGATCTCAGGAGCCGCGAGGACCCGGGTCTCCGCGAGCCACTTGGTTTCCGCATAGACGGTCGGCCACCGCTGCGGCGGAACGAACGTTTCGGACAGGTCAAACTGATCTCGCAGTCGGAAATAGATGCTCGGTGAAGACAGAAAGACAAACCGCCGTATCGTGCTCGAACGGCGCGCAGCGGCGACGAGCCGCTCGGTCGCAACCACGTTGTCGGACCAGAAGAGTGAGCGTTGCCCCCAGGGCGCGGCTCTGGCAGCACAATGTACGACCGCTTCGCACGCCTCTACGTGCGGGTCCAGTGTGTCGGCGGAGAGATCTGCCGTTCGCAACCGGCACGACGTATCAGCGAGAGTCTTGAGGCGCCTGCAGTTCCGCCCTGTCGCCACGATCTCGTGACCCTGCCCCGCAAGATCGCGCGCGATGTGGGATCCAATGAAGCCGCTTGCTCCTGTGACCAGGATGCGCATGGCTACACGCTCATCACCGCGCCACCGAATGCAAGACCGGCTCCCGAACCGACCAGCGCTATGAGGTTTCCGGGCTTGATCTGTCCGCTGGCGAGACCGCGGTGAAGGGCTATCGGCAGTGACGCAGAGACCTGGTTTCCCAGGAAATTCAGCGTCATGACGATACGCTCAGCGGGAAGTCGCAGTGCCCGTTGCAGATGATTGATCGCGCGACCGCTGGCCTGATGGGGTACCCAGACGTCAATGGAATTTGCGTCCACCTGCGCGCGCCGGAAGAGTGTCGTTAGGAAGCCAGGGAGCAGTTCCGCTGCCATCTTGTAGGCGAGTCGGCCTTGCATTTCGAAGACCGCTCCTGCGACCGATGCGTCGGGGTTTTGTCGGGGGCTCAACCCGGTGCCGCCGGCACGGATCTGACAGTATTCCAGCCCGGTGCTGAATGTCTGCATATGCGCAGCATGCAGCCGGGCGTCTGCGCGTCGCGCGGCGCCAATGACGACAGCGGCAGCGCCATCCCCGAAGAGTCCCGCCGTGAGCGGATCGTTCCAATCCAAACCCAACGACGCTGGCTCGCTCGCCACGATGAGGACAGTTCGGTAGCGGCCCGTCGCGATGCTCTGGGCGATGAGATCGAGGGCAACCAGGAAACCCAGGCAGGTAGCGTTGATATCGAACGCCGGGATACCGCTCTCGGCAACGCCCAACGCTCGCTGGAGGAAAGCGGCAGTACAAGGGATTGCCTGGTAAGGGACGCTGCCCACGGAGACAATGGCATCGAGCTGCTGCGCCTCGACTCCGGCGGAGTCGAGCGCGCGCCGCGCCGCCGCCGTACCCATCGTAATCGCGTTCTCGCCGACGTCCAGGAAAGAGCGGCACGCAACCCCGGTCTGCTCCTCGGTCCAGCCAGCCGGCTTGCCCCATTGCCGGTCGAATTCTTCAGAAGCGACCCGACGTTGCGGGACGTATTCCCCCGTGCCCAGGATCTGGAGGGGAATCCCCGTGTTATCCATACACCTCCCGTCGTGATTCGTGATCGTGCAGTCAGCTTGGCAGCCATGCACATTGGCTCGCAAGCTCGCGTCCAAAGCTGACGTGCGGTGACTCAGCTGGTATCGTTATACGATACCGGAGCCTGGAAACCAGTATGACGGGATCGGTGCAACTCGTACACGGTGTGAAGGCGCATCTGCGCGCCCAGGGTATTACTTATCGTGACCTCGCCAGCCGGCTCGGGCTCAGCGAGCCCACGGTCAAGCGGGATTTGGCCAGCGGCAGGTTCACTCTGGAGAGGCTGGATCGCATCTGCGAGGTGCTGGGTATCGACCTCGAGCGGCTGCTTTCGATGCCCGACGCTGCGCCGGTCACGGAGCTCACGGAGGAGCAGGAAAACGCGTTGGTTTTTCACCCGAAACTGCTGCTGGTGACTTACCTCGTCGTCAACGACTGGAAATTTGCGGACATCACCTCGACGTTCCGCCTCGAACCGAGCGACCTGATCGACGTATTGCTGAAGCTCGATCGCCTGAAGATTCTGGATTTCCGCCCGCCGAACCGGTTGCGCAAGCTCACGGCGAGGAATTTCAGCTGGCGCAAGGACGGCCCCGTGCAGGCTTACTTCCTCCAGAAGGTCATTGCAGAGTTCTTTGACGCCCGTTTCGAGGCGCCGGGAGACGAGATGCGTTTCGTGGGAGGCACCTTATCGGAAGCTTCCTTACTGCGGTTTCAGGCGTCGTTGCGCCGTGTCGCGCTGGAGTTTGAGCAGCTCGCACACCAGGATTCGCGCCTGCCGCTCGACGAGCGGGACGGGTGCAGCGCCATTCTCGCGCTTCGCCGTTGGGAGTTTTCGGAATTTGCGAAGCTGCGACGCCCAACGCGCCCCGGTCGTTCAACGCGCGGTCGATCTCTCTAAGTCCGCGTACCGGTGGTTCGACTTCGCACGCAGCAGGTGGTCTGAGGGCGCGTCCGCCTATGTGCTGCTGCGAAAGTGCTGCCAAGCATGCGAGTTCCATTATCGTCGAAGCCCAGCCGTTTGTCCCTGTTCGCTGAGCTCAAGGAATCTCTCTCTAATCTGGGTGAACAGACGGGGCGGAATGAATCCATAGCTGAAGATGTCTGGCCGACCCGGAAGGGGAGCAATACCTGCATTCGGCCACTCATCGACGTTATGGTCCGACACGACGACCCAATTTCGGGCCTCGTCCAGGCCGAGCGCTTGGGCCACCTTGGGTGGGATCTCCATCCCGACGGTATCGCCCGTCGGTGCGGAATGCGTGATCGGCAGGATGACGACGAACCGTGGCGCAACGGTGGAATCGCTCGCAGCGACGAGGCAGGCGGGGCGGTCCTTGCTTTGTTGCTTACCGGCCGCCGCTTCGCGCGTCCAGAGGTAGTCGTACCGGATCACTAATCCGGGCTTCGGCTCTGGCAGCGCCATGGGTAGCTCACTTCAACAGATCGTCTAGGTGCGAATGCTCCGGGTCCATCTCCGCTCGACGCACCGCATCCACTACGACTGCCGCAGCCTGCGCAGTCCGATGACTCCGGCGAGCAGCCGCCACCAACCAGTCATAGTGATCCGCTGACATCAACACCAGCTCCCGACGACCGTGGCGTGTAATCTCCACGGGTTCGCGCCGCGCTTCGTGCTGGAACTCGCCGATCTTGCGTTGAAATTCCACTGCTGTGGTCTGTGTCATGGGGCGCTCACGCACTCAAGACGAATGTCCGTATTATACGGATAGTCCTTACATTTGCAAAATAGCGGCTTCGGCAGTCATCCCGTTATCTGCGCCACTGGCAAATCTACTGGCAAATCGGGGGACACCGGGGGATCGGAGGGGTTTAAGCCCCTTAGATCGATAACTTGTTGATGTTCCAGGAGTTCTTCGAGTCCCTCCCTTTCCATTCATACATTTCCCTTGTACTTCCAGCACTTGCGATTTTCGCGGCCGATCTTTCAGCAGTGATATCGCTTTAGAGTTCGCAGCCAACAGAGCGATCACGTCGTCACCAGGGTCGTTAGATCCGCTCACACGCTCAGACTCCCAGATATCCCAAACAGGGAATCTACCGGGATCGATCTGATGCCCACGAGAACCGATACGCTTCACCGTCGCCTTGGAAGAGGCTGCGCTTTGATGAAACGAATTGGCGTCAAAATGCTCTCCGCCGATCGCCAGGTACAACTGAAATTTCATTCCCTCTGAGAACCTTCAAGGCCGCACGCGCTCAAGAAGACCTGGCGAAAGTGGATCTGCAAAGCGCACCAGAGCCCCCTTTTCGGTGCGCACAAGAACGCCCGTCTCCAGGTGCTCCCACTCGTTCTTGGGATACTCAGCGCCGTACTCATCGGTATCCACGGAGACCACGATCTCCCCGATCTCGCCGTTCCTAATCCGGACGCGATCGCCCAAGCGCGCTTCTGAACCGTCGGTGTACTTCATCGCGCAGCCCTCAGGGCGAAAGAGGTGGGAACCCCTGATTTAGGTCAATTCAGTTGAGATCCGGCGGCGGCTTCGCGACATCTGGGTTGTTCTTGTTCCAGAAACACTTGCATGTCGAGGGATTCTGATTGACGACAAACAAGTTGAGATGCGGTCGCCCGATCGGATAGTGATCGTGATCAGTATGCGGCCCAATGTAGCCGACCGTGCCCTTGCTATACGGTGTGCACGCCGGGCAAGTCTTGCACTGGACCGGCGGGTTTAGTGCGTTCGTAATCTGTTGGTACGCGAGGTTAGCCCAGTCAGTGTTTGCCTGGGTTCCTGGCACCGCAATCGGCGGCACTGGGAGCGGAATCGAGATCCCAGGAGTAGATGTTCCCGGCGGCCTCGTTCCGTCTGGATCGATGTTGCTCAGCGGATTGGCGTACGCATAGACGTACGGATTGATGCCTCCGCTGAGCCCGATCGGGTCCGCCTCCATGTAGTGATCGGTCGCGGGATCGTAGTCTCTGAAGTAGTTGTACACGAGCCCGGTCTCAACATCGTAGTACTGGCCCGGCAGTATTACGTTGCGCCTCCCTCTTAAAGAGCACGTTTCTCTTTTTCCACGAAGTACACCCCACAGAGTACCGGACGAATCAGCTCTGTGCTCCACACGCGCAGAGCTGCATACGCCAGCGTCGCGGCGATGGTGTAAGCGGGCTATCCAAACAGTCGATTCCGGGGAGTTCGCCGTCGTGCCAAGCCGCCCTCTGGGCTCCCTCTCCATCGGTCTCACCGTAACGCAGTCTTGGCACATGGATGTGCCAAGAAGCGCGGACCGAAAGGTCCGCGCAATAGGGAGGGCGCCAAAGCAAGGCGATGATTCTGTCAGTGTGCGCGTTAAACAGCCGGGGCGGTGTTCGGAGCCCGAGTGGCCGCAGATCGCTGCAGCGCGGTCGCGAAGATGGCAGCACCGGGTTGTCCCCGTGGTTCCACAGCCGCTCGCTACGCTCGTCCGGCCGCTTGGCGCCCCTGGCCTAAAGACCGGGCGCCGTCGGCCTGTTGCGGGCTGTGGACTACGGGGATAACCGGACGCACTCCGTTGTCGGCGTTGCGCGGTGCTCACTCATCGATCTCCGAGGCGCTCCGCGAGAATTGCATCCTGTGTCGGCTGTGCAGCGACCCGGTGCCGGAAAAGCGGCGGCGAAATTGTCTATCCGACATTCAGCTTGCGCTCGCGTCAGGGTGAAAGACCCCTTCTTGAATGAGTAGACGGCGTACGGCAACAGCATCGGCGCGGTTCATTTGCAGCAGGTGAATCGTTGCGCGTCCAGTGGGAGTCCGCCCAGTGAGTCGAGCACCGTCCCAGGCGAAATGCTCGTCCCATTGCTGTCGTCGAGGGTGAAACAGCGGGACAACCGCGCCGGACTCCGGGTCAACGCCGGAGAGATTCGGCCCCTTGTATCGGTTGCAGTAGCAACACGCGAGGGCCATATTTTCTAGAACAGTCGGGCCGCCGTGTTGCTGCGCGATGATGTGGTCGAGATGGAACGGCAGCTCAGCAGAAGCTTCCGGGAAGCGACAATACTCGCAGCGATGCCGGGCCCGGGTGCGGACGGTCTTGTGAACCGCTTTGTCCATCTGAAGTCTTAGCCAGCTGCATGGTCACGCAGCGACAAGCGCGCTTTCGCCTTCAGAAACTCCAGAGTTCGGCCGACGTTGAGATAGCTTTCCAGTTCCCGCTCCTCGGCGCTGGTCAACTGGCCGCTATTGGCCTTGTATGAAAGCTCCCGCACCCGCTCAATATCGGAGTCTGAAAGCTGCAGCCGCAGCCATTCGCGAGCGGCCTGGGGAGACAGATCGCCCACCCCTGGCTGGATCGTGCGGTTCCAGATTTCTGCTTCGGTGGCCGAGGGATCCGTGCTCATGAACGCCACAATACACGGCCGCTGCGGCAACATGCAAGTCTATGTAACAACAAGAAATTATAGCGGTCTCGACATGCCGACGCCAGGTGCACGGCGGTCAGTCCGTGTTCGCTTCCGCATCCTGTTCTCGAGGGTGGTATCTGCGATGCACCGCCTTGAGGTCCGTTATGGTCAGGCGGGTATAGATCTGCGTCGTTTCGATCGACTCGTGGCCCAGCATTTCCTGTAAATGCCGGATCGGCGCGCCCGCTCGAAGCATGTGCGTCGCACAGCTGTGGCGGAACGTGTGCGTGGACACCGTCCGGTCGATCTTCGCCGCGCGAGCGTACTTGCGCACGACGTGCCAAACGGCATTCGGTCCCATGCCCTGCCCGAAGCGGTTGAGAAACAGGTGTCGATCCCGAGCAGCACCGATCCAGTCGGCGCGAACGCCGGCGACGTAGGTCTGCAACAAGGCACAGACGCCGGCGCCGATCGGCACCGCCCGGTCTTTCCGATTCTTCCCTTCGCGCACGATGAGGAAGCCGTGCTCGGTGTCCACATCATTGAGCTGCAGGTGTGCCACTTCCTCGCGGCGGATCGCACTGGAGTACAGCACTTCCAGGATCACCCGGTCCCGATATTCCTTGGGTGTGTGCAAATCTGGCTGCGCCAGAATGCGCTGAACCTCGGACTCATCGAGGATCGCCTTGGGGAGCGGTCGAGGCTTACGCGGATTTGGGATGCGCTTGGACGGATCCGATACCAGCCAGTCCTGGGCCACCATCCAGCGGCAGAAGGCCCGGAGATGGCCCAGCAACTCGCTCTGGCTGCGCGGCGCGAGCGGCGTACCCTTGCGCGTCAGCCGCCACGAAAGCTCCTCCCGGTAGCGCAGCAGCGCCTCGTGGTCCACGCGCTCGACCTCAGTCACACCGGCGCTGTCTAGGAATGCCGCCAACTCCTTGAGCGCGCTTTTGGCGCCGCGCACGGTATGCGGACTGCCACCGGAGGCCACCATCGCATTGAGATAACGCCGCACCGCATCACACAGCAGCATGGTGGTGGCCTCCCGGGTGATAGCGCTCGTGCGTAGCCTTCACGTCCATGGGCGCAATACGGGTGTAAAGCACGGTACTGGAGAGGCGCGTGTGCCCGAGCAGTTCCTGGATCGCCCGCAGATCCGCGCCGGCTTGCAATAGATGTGTCGCGCAGCTGTGTCGCAGCACGTGCGGCGTCACGGACTCGCGGATACCGGCCGCGGCCCCGTACTGCTTGAGCAGGCCTCGGATATGCGTCTGGACCAGGGGGCGCCCGAGGCGCACCACAAACAGTCCGGACTCGAAGGGTCGCGGCTTCACCAACACCGGACGCACCTCATCGAGATACCGTTTCAGCCAGCAAACGGCGTTGCGGCCCAGCGGCACGACGCGCGGCCGACCGC
>CAZLYG010000241.1:0-3290 GCA_964563075.1 uncultured Steroidobacteraceae bacterium
CCGAGGCGAAACGCTTCGTTTGGGTGATGCGCACCGCACCTCAGGCGGATCGCGTCATCCTGCTGATCACGTTCCTGCTGACGGTGTTCGCCGATCTGGTGGTTGCGGTCAACGTGGGAGTGATTCTCGCGGTGCTGCAGTTCCTGCGTCGTGCTTCCGAGACTGTGGCGACGCAGCCCGTGACGGCGCGTGCGCTTCAAGTGGAGCTTGCCGAGTTGGGTCTCTCCCAGCTTCCCGCACAGATCATGGTCTATGTGATCGTGGGCCCCATGTTTTTTGGTGCCGTTGAGAATTTCAAGCGACCCTTGCTCGAGATGCGGCCCTATCCCGGAACGCTGATCATCCGGCTGGACCGAGTGCCCTTCATGGATATCACCGCCATCCAGACCCTGGATGAAGTGATCAGCAAACTCCGAAAGCGAGGCGTCACCGTCCTGCTGTGCGAAGCGAACACCCGCGTGCAGACCAAGCTGCGCAATGCGGGCCTCCTATCCGCAGCCTCCGACTACAGCGACTCCCTCAAGAACGCGCTGCTGCGTGCGGGGGTTGCAAGCCTCGCCTGAGCGGCACTCAGGGGTGCATCCGATGTGCCCCGATTTACGTATGAGGGTCTTTGAGAGCCCTCATGCCTCTACACACCCCAAAACCGGCGACCTGGGCGCTCGTGGCTGCCCTTGTCCTGCTGATGATTGCGGCGCCGCCGATTCGCGCGGATGACGGTGACTTTGCGGCCCGCGCGAGCCTCGAGACCGTTACGGTCATCGCGACCGGCGTCAGCAACATGGTGGCCGCCTCGGAGGGCGATGTGACTCAGGAGGAGCTGGCAAGCCAGCCGCTTCTCAGGCCTGGCGCGATTCTGGAGAACGTTCCCGGGCTGATCGTGACGCAGCATTCCGGCGAAGGGAAAGCCAACCAGTACTTCCTGCGGGCCTTCAATCTCGATCACGGCACGGACCTCGCCACGCAGATCGATGATATGCCGGTCAATATGCCCACGCACGCTCATGGGCAGGGCTATACGGATCTGAACTTCCTCATCCCCGAACTGGTGAAGGACCTTCATTTCAAGAAGGGGCCCTACTACGCGGATGAGGGTGATTTCGCCACCGCGGGTGCCGTCCGAATGGATCTGGCGAATGAGATTTCCGACTCGGCGACTCTCGGAGGGGGTCAGGACGGCTACGCGCGCGGCCTGTTTCTGGGTTCAACAGGAGTCGGCCCTGGAACGCTCCTAGGTGCCGCGGAGGTCTATCACAATGACGGTCCGTTCGATCGGCCCGATGACTATCGACGCCTCAACGGTGTCCTGCGCTACACGCAGGGTGCGAGCTCCGACTACTTCAGCCTCACCGCAATGGCGTACTCCGGACGTTGGAATTCCACCGACCAGGTGCCCGAGCGGGCCATCGACAGTGGGCTGATCGACCGGTTTGGGACCCTCAACCCGACGGACGGCGGCACGACGAGCCGCGCGAGCCTCTCGTTCAATCGGGTCCGGAGGACCGACAGCGATCAGATGCAGCTGTCAGCGTACGTCATCCGCTACAAGTTGGACCTGTGGTCCACCTTCACGTACTACCTGCAGGACCCTGCCAACGGCGATCAGATGCTCCAGCACGACGATCGGATCGTCTACGGCTTCAAGGGATCCAAGACGTGGTTCACCAGCCCGTGGGGATTCTCGATGTCGAATGTGCTCGGGCTGCAGGCACGTGTGGATGACATCCGTGAGGTTGGGATAGATCACACGTTCGAGCGTGAGTACCTGTCGACCCGCCAGAACGCCGGCGTTCTGGAAGGCAGTGGCGCGGTGTATTTCGAGAACTCGACGCAATGGCTGCCGCGCTTCCGCACGGTTGCCGGGTTACGCGAGGATGATTTCAGCTTCGACGTGAAGGATAAGATGCCCAGCGATCCTCTGGGCTCCAATACCGGGAAGGTACGCGCGAATATCTTCAGTCCCAAGCTCGGCATCGTTCTGGGGCCGTGGAATACGAGGACCTTGTTCCTCACGGTCGCCGACGGGTTTCACAGCAATGATGCTCGAGGGGTCACGCGTAGCGGAGAAGACCCTGTCACTCCACTTACGCGCGCCACGAGTGCCGAGGTCGGCGTGTCCTCCGACCTGTTTGGCGCAGCCTGGCATACGACACTCGATGTCTTTCGGCTGAGGCTCAGGAGCGAGCTGGTCTTCGATGGGGACGCGGGCGTCACGACTCCCAGTGGAGCGTCGACGCGTACAGGCATCGAATGGGGCAACACGTTCCGCATCAACGAATGGATACACGCCGATTTGAATGCTGCCCTCTCCAGGGCGCGGTTCGATCGGAACGTGGCTGCGGATGACCCGGGTTGCGGCGACGCCTCGCCCCGCTACCCGTGCCCGAGCGCCGTTGCGATCACCGGTCGCTACATTCCCAACAGTCCCACCAGTGTCATCGACGCGGGGCTGACCGCTGAGCATCCCTCAGGATGGTTCGCGTCCTTGCGCATGCGGCACTTCGGTGAGTCCCCGCTCGTCGAGGATGACAGCGCGCGGGCACCCGCGTATACGACGTTTGATCTGCAGGTGGGATATCAGCGACCGGGAAAGTGGCTGGTAGCGGTGGACACCTTCAATCTGTTCGACGTCAGGTGGAATGACATCGAGTATTACTATGTGTCGCGGCTGCAGAATGAGGCGGCGCCTCGGCCGGACTTCGTCGTACATCCGGGGGTGCCGCGGACGGTGAGAGCGAGGTTTCAATACTTCTTTGCGGGTTGAACGTCCGCTGGCAGCTTCCAGCTCCGGGAGGGCGTCAACTCCCACACTCCAAACACAGCACCGCATCAACGCGCACGCGTTTCGCAGATCTACATGACCTCCCCCGTATCCGCTTGGAACAGCTCGCCCGCGGTTCGGTGCGATTCGAGAAGCTCTTCCGAAAGCGGCGCAACAGGATTTTGCGGCGCACGCACCAGTAGCTCGCGAATCCGCTGACGAGACTGGGTATCCCAATCCGCTGCGATCTTCCCCTCCCGCAGACCCGTCATAAGAGCTTCCGCGAACCCACGACAGCGCTCCGTATCAGTCCAGTGTGCGCAGACTATCATCAGGTCCGTTCCGGCACCGAACAGCTGCACGGTGGCTGAGGGCTCCTCGAACAGGCGCGACACTGCATGCATGCCGATGTCATCGGAGACGATGACCCCCTTGAATCCAAGTTCTTCCCGCAACAGACCGTGAATGATTCGCCGCGACATCGTCGCCGGAGAGTTGGCATCGACTTGCGGAAGCAGCAGGTGACTGG
>CAZLYG010000241.1:3300-7933 GCA_964563075.1 uncultured Steroidobacteraceae bacterium
GCAGCACGGGCAGCTCGCGATGCGAGTCCTTGTCGGTGTCCCCGTGGCCGGGGAAGTGCTTGCCACAAGCCAGCACCCCCTGCGATTGCAGCGCCGCCATGAACGCCAGTGCGGCCTTGCTGACTGCCTCCGCTGTCGTCCCGAACGAGCGCGGTCCGATGACCGGATTACCCGGATTGCTGTGAATATCGAGCACGGGCGCGAAGTCCAGATTCACGCCCAGCGAGGCGAGTTCGCTACCCATGGCCCGACCCACGGACCCCGCCTGAGCAGCCCACCTGGCCGCGTACGCAAATCGGGTAATGGGAGGCGGGGTGCGACATACACGGCCACCCTCGTGATCGATTCCTATAAGGAGGCGATCCCGTCCCACCGCCGCGCGAACGTCGGCGATCAGCCGGCCGTAGGCTTCCGTCCAGACCGCGTACGGCTCATCTTGCAGAAAATTGCTCTTGAACAGGACGACGCCGGCCGGTCGGAGGTCCGCGAGCAGCGCCCGGTCGAGGGGGTGCAGCGTTGCGGAGGGTCTCAGGCCCAGGATGAAATGATCGCCGACGGCGCTGATGTCGCGCTTTGACATGCTGGGCGCATGGTAGCGCAGATTGGGGAGAGCGCACCCGTCGACACGCCCTCCCCATTTGCAGGCTCAGAAGTCCTTGCGCAGCGTCACGAACCACTCGCGCGGCATGCCCGGCGTGCCGACCCGACCGCTCGCAGGCGTGACCACGCCGTTCGACACCGTGCTCGCGGCGCCCAGCTGCTGCCAGTAGAACTTGTTGAACAAGTTGGTCGCACCCAACGACACGTTCCACTTGCCCTCGTTTGGCGCGTAGGTGAACTGCGCGTTGACCAGCGCGTACCCCGGGACAATGTTGTCCGGGTGGCGCTGCGGCAAGTTGACCGAGCCATTGGTCGCGTAGGATTGATAGATCCAGTCGACCCGCGGCGTCAGGGCCCCACCGCCGAGCAGCCACGCATACTGCACGCCGGCACTCATATTCAGCTCCGGCTGCTGCTTCACCGACGGATCGATGTACGCCGGGTCGAGCGGATTGGAAGTGCTGCTGCGGAACTGGTTGAAACCGACCGAGTAGTTGATGTCCAGCCGGTCGATCGGATTGGCCGTCACCTGCATCTCGGCGCCGCGGATGTTTGCCGGAGCCACCGTGTAGTAGAACCACGGAGCGATGCCGAACGTTCCCGCGAGCGCTGTGCCGGCCGGGCACGGCGTCAGGAAATTGTTCGGAATACCCGGGTCCGGATTGTTGGCAGCGTTGCATTGCTCCTTGAGAGAAAGATTCAGGTGCTTCTGGTAGTCGATGTAGAAGATCGCCGTATTCACGCGCAGGCGGTGATCGAAGAAGTCCGCCTTGTTGCCGAGCTCGTACTGCGTCGCCTCCTCGCCGGGGACTGCGGTCAGCTGTCCCACGGTCGAGATGCGGGGATTGAATCCCGGCGAACGGAAACCGGTCGCCACCGACTCGTAGAACAGGATGTCCTTGGTCACCTGCTCGTTGATCGAAGCGTTGTAGTCGAAGCGGCTCTGTGAGAGACCCTTCGGATAAGGAATGACGACCGAATCGGGCGGATAGGTGCTGTAGTGCTGGAACAGGTTGGTCTTGGTCTCATCCGTGTACCGCACTCCCGCCGAGAACGACCACAGATCCGTCAGCTTGTAAGTCGCGTGCAGGAACGCCGACTTGTTGTTGTCATGGTAGTAGTCATTGGCGACGAAATTCGGCAGCAGGCCGAACGGGAAGACCGGCGGCTGCGGCAGACTGTCCGCATCGAAGTTGGTGGGGTAGTAGTCGCGGTCCTTGGAGGTGTAGTAGAAGAGCCCCGCCGTCCAATCCAGCCGCTGCTCGAAATTGTTGCCGCTCAACTGGAACTCCAGCTGGTACTGCCGGTGCTCCTGCTGGTTGGCAGTCTGAGTCAGACCGAAGGGCGTCAGGTCGCTGTCATTGATCCAGTTCGCCTGGTAGCTCTGCCAGGCGGCGATGAGCTTCGCGTGCATATTGTCGGCAACGCGATAGTCGGCCGTGGCGGAGGCCCCCTGGTTGGTCATGCGCTGCGTCGGGTCGTACTGCTGCCCCGTAACCACATCGCCGAAAGTGGAGTAGTTGTCCCACACGCTCGGCGAGTTGAAGCGGTTGTCGCACGTGAAGCACACGCCATACTTGGGCATGACGACGGCGTTGTTGTACGCGATGTTCGTGGTGTCGCCCGGGCCGCCATAGCGCAAGCCCTTTGCGAGCAGATACTTCTCCTGCCGCTGAGCATGGCCTTCCAGGCTGTCGGGAAATGCGATGACGAGCCTATCGTCTTGGGGTGCGAACGGGATGCGGAATACATCCCTAAAACCAGGATAAACGGGATAGTAGTTTTTTGCTTCCTTCGGCTGAGCGCGGCCTTTCAACTCCGTGACGAGCCCGGAGAGCCGCCGCAGGTCACTCCTGGGCGCAACGATGGCGAGCCGTACGGTTGAAGGGACGCCGTATCTTTGCCCATATGGTCCGTGTTTGATGAGTCCGATCAGCGGATGCTTGTGCTTCTTGCCCGCGGCGAACAGCAGCTCGGGTTCTGCCAGACTTGTATAGCCAGAAATCTCAGCGTCAATGCTGCTCATGACGCCAGTTTTCGCGAAAACGCAGTGCGCGCGCCAATGCGGAAGCCGGGGTTTTCGGCGGCGGTTCCGGCTTCGAGTGCCGACAGGGATACGTCCACGTTGCGTTCCGTGGTTCCGAGGATGAGAGCAATCCAAGCGTCCAGAAGGGAGTTGTGTTTGGCGTTGAAGCGATCCTCGCGCCTCTTGTCGAGAAATTCCGTCGCTATCTCTCGCGCGCGTTGGGGCCAAATCCAAATCTCCGGGTCAAGCAAGACCCAACAGCGCCCGGCCTGCAGTTCGATGGATACGCTCAGCGCCTCCGACCAGCTAACCGGCTCGGATGTCGGATACTCCGGGGTTACGGGTGTAGAGAGTCCCGCAATTGTCCCGGACATTTTTCCGATGACTTTTTCGAGAGGAGCGAGATATGACTTATCGGCTGCGTGCGGATCGACAATGAGAAACGAGGACGACCGTTTGCCGCGCGACAAGAGCGGCTTTCCGCGTGCCATCGCGGCGCACAACGCCTCCTCGGCGAGCCCCTTGAAGTGAAGATTGTCAGGGGCTTGAAGGTTGGCAGGAAAGGCGTGATCGGCTGTCGCGAGAAGGTCGTCGCCGAAGGCGCTTTTCAGTTCATGCCGCGTACCCCAGCCATACACATTATCGCCCTTTGTGAGAAAGAGTTTGTGCTTCGAGTTACGGATGGCAGCGCGAAGGTCATCCCAGCCCGCGTCTTTCTTGAATGTCAGTGAGAGGCAGCGTGCGGGCATTTCAGCTACAGGTAGCGCGTTCAGGCGTAGAAGGGGTTTCTGCCTTCCGGCAGCGGGCAGCGGGATATGAGCGGATGTGGCTTGCGCTCTGCGGACCTTGGCGTCCAGGTTGGCCGGTTTGTCGTCGAGATTGCGCCACAGGCGCAGCAACAGCGCATCGTAGGTCTCGATGGGGACGTAGGCGGCCGTTACACCCTTGCTGCGGGCACCATCGAGGAGAGAAGAGACGGCCGCGGGCGCTGGAAACCCTTTGATCCCTGTCCAGAACAGCCCGTGCGGAAAAGGATTGTTCTGCGACAGCGCTTGACGGAACAGTTCCATAACGCTTTCGTCCCGGCCGCTGTATCCCGTTATGACGAAGCCAAAACGCGCGGCGGCGATGATGAGTCCTTCAGCGAGATCGGCGTTCTGCCGCGCGAGATCGCCCGGAAGATTTTTCAGGCTGTCGTATCGGAAATCGCCGTGCAGCTTGCAATAGACCGGATACTCCTCATTGTTTAGCGCGTGCTTGACCGCCGGAGACCCTTCAAGGTGATACGCGGCAAGCGAGGTTCCTCCGACCTCCGCAACAGCCTTCTCAACAACGCTGTCGAAATTCGTCGTGAAACTAACGCGGCAGAAGCCCGCGGAGATCAGCGCCCCGAGAACCCGATTTCCAACGGACAGCCGTACATTGTCTTCTGAGAGAATCGCTCTAAGGTATCGACGCTGGCGTTCCTTGTCGGTCCCGAAAATCTTCTCAAAGTAGATCGGATATTCGCCGTCTGCGCCGGACTGCGGAAACCCGCGCGCTTCCATGAAGGCTTGGATGCGGTCCCTTACGGCGTCGTTCTGAATGTCCTGCCGCGATACGTCCTGATTTTCTTCTTTTCGATAGTGGCGACGCTTGAGGTCCCAAATGATGTCTGTAGCCGTAGGCAGCCCCGCGCTTCGCGACGTCCCGGCACCGAGGAACCATGCGAAGTTCTTCGGACGCTCGCAAAAAATACTTGTGAATTCGGCCTGTTCCATCAGCTTGCCGGCCACTCATACCCCCGCTGCCGAAAGGGAAAACTATACAGAAAACCGGAAGCTATCACACAGGAGAGGTACCCTATGGACCACCAATTGGACTGCCTCCCCTCGCGGCCGGATCACTGAAGCAGCAGGGCCGCTTTCTTTTTTATATACGCAAAACGTAGCGAGATCGATGCAAGCCCCCCCACTACTTTCGAAGCAGCGATAACGGTGACATTTTTGCCCATACCCAAAGCCAACA